>CAJWIY010000035.1 GCA_913042205.1 uncultured Gammaproteobacteria bacterium | reverse complement strand
GGAACACCTGTCTTCGATCTATTCCTGATCGTTGTCTCTCAAGCAGTCCTCGCCGTTCGAGGCGATCGACAATTGATGTCACAGTGGCTTGCGATAAGTTTACTTCAGCACTGATGGCTCTGATAGGTTGTTCCCTCGTATTTGCTACAGTTTGTAAAACTAACAACTGTGGTGTCGTCAGCCCGAAATCCTTGCTAAGCCGACTAGAGTGCTGATCGATCGCTCGAACGATTTGCCGCAGCGCTACCAGTACTTCCGTTTCAAGATTTTGTGTCTGCACCTTACCCGAGAGCCCCCCTGTTTGAGCTACCACACCGTGTAATTTAGATCCAAAATGATGGCGGTAATATTTCCCAACTAACATTTTGACGTCAAAGTAATTTTTTACACAAAACCGAATGACTTTAAGAAAAATTAGTAATAAATATATGAAAAATAACAGATTTGTATATATCGATGCCTTTATGTAGACTTAATTATTGTTTCGCATATGAAACATTATCCATTCAAAAAAAGAGAAAAACCCTTGGGGGGTCACATGAAACAGCTGATTGGTGCAGCTTTGGTGGCGAGCACGCTGCTATCGGGTACACAGGTATTTGCAGCTGATTGCGGGAAGGTCGTAATTGGTGAAATGAATTGGGCAAGCGGCGAGTTTTTGGCTCGGCTTGATGGTTTCGTAATGAAAGAGGGATATCAATGTGGTGTTGAATATTTGACGGCCGGTACGATGCCTCAAATTACCTCGATGAACGAAAAGGGAACGCCAGATATTGCATCCGAGATGTGGGCTAACGCGGCCGCAGTTGCTATTGATGCCGCAATTAAAGAGAAACGCCTCGTCAAGCTTAATCCTTCGCCGATTTCCGGGGCTGGTGAAGGTTGGATGATGAGTGCTGCAGCGGCAAAGGCGCATCCTGAACTAAAAACTATTGACGATATTATTGCGCGCCCGGACCTTTTTCCGCATCCTGAAGACCCGTCGAAAGGTGGTCTCCATACGTGTCCGTCTGGTTGGGGTTGCCAGTTGTCAACGAATAACCTGTTTCGCGCCTTCGATATGGAAGCGAAGGGGTGGAAGCTTATCGACACAGGATCGGGAGCCGGCCTGGACGGATCGATAGCAAAAGCGAGCGAGCGTGGACAAAACTGGTTGGGTTATTACTGGGCACCGACGACGCTGGCTGGTAAGTACAACCTTAAACTGGTCGATTTCAATTCGGGCTTCGACCAAGATCATTGGGATAACTGTATCGTGAAGCCCGTCGAAGAATGTGACAACCCAAAAAGAAGCACATGGACAAAGTCCGAGGTCGTATCTTTGGCTCAAGTCGATTTTGCGACACGAGTGCCGCAGGTCGCAGATTACATAAAGAAGCGTACATTCGAAGCCGCGCTTTTGAACAAATACCTCAGTTACATGCATGACAACCAAGCCTCTGGTGAAGAAGCTGCGGTTGAGTTTATGCTCAATGAGGAAGCAACTTGGTCTCAATGGGTATCTAAGGATGCGGCCGCTCGCATCAAGAAAGCCCTTTAGACGCAGGTTGATCACTTAACGACCGGGTATGGCTGATCATTCCGGTCGTTTTTTCCTTTAGAGTCAAATTATGGACTGGTTCACTGAATTTCCTGAGCTTGGAAGACGCGATTTACGCGACTTTAGAAAGTCTATTGATCAGGGGTTTAAAGACTTTACAAGGACCTACGGTGAGGATATTGAGTCATTTTTCGAGCCCCTGCTTCAATTTCTGATTTGGCTTGAAAAGCTGCTCCTCGCCACTCCGTGGCCGCTTTTTATTGTTGCCGTCGCAGCCCTCGCTTGGTTCGCTAGTCGTAGCCTAAGGGTCGTTGTCGGATCGGCGGTAAGTCTCTTTCTGATTGGGTTTCTCGGGATGTGGGAAGATACGATGAGTACGGTCAGCATCATCGTAGTCTGCACCATTCTATGTATCGGCCTCGGACTGCCTGTTGGTATCGTGATGTCGCGATCAGACCGGGCGCAGTCTGTTGTGACTCCAATTTTGGATATCATGCAAACCATACCAAGCTTTGTATATTTGATCCCAGTTGTAATGCTCCTAGGTATTGGGAAGGTTCCTGGCCTTATCGCAGTCGTAATCTATGCGATACCACCCATGATACGGCTGACAAACCTTGGAATACGATTAGTCGACAAGGAGGTCTTGGAGGCGGCTGATGCTTTCGGTGCTAGTCCGTGGCAGAAGCTGGTGCGGGTTCAGATTCCACTGGCACTTCCTAATATATTCGCGGGAGTGAATCAAACAATCATGATGTCGTTAGCGATGGTGGTGATCGCATCCATGATTGGGGTAACAGGACTTGGACAGCCTGTTTTGAAGGCTATTTCTAATCAATACCTCGCAATGGGTCTTTTGAATGGTCTCGCTATTGTGGCTCTAGCAATTATTTTTGACCGGATCAGTCAAAGCTATGGTAAGCGTCTTCAAAGTCATCGCGGAGGCCAGGATGAGTGATCCGGAGACAAAAATTGAAATTAAACGGCTCTTTAAAATCTTTGGCGATCAACCTGAAAGTATGCTCGAGAAGGTTCGTGAGGGAGTCAGTAAGGATGAATTGAACGATCAGCACAATCACGTCCTTGGTTTATCTGATATAAACTTGAAGATCCGTGCTAAGGGTATCCAGGTTGTGATGGGTCTATCAGGTTCTGGGAAATCGACCCTCATTCGGCACATCAATCGTCTAATAGAGCCCACCGTGGGAGAGGTTTGGATCGATAGCGAAAATGTGCTTGAAATGGACGAAAAAACACTACGTGATTTTCGGCGCAACCGCGCATCTATGGTATTCCAGAGATTTGCACTACTACCTCACCGAACGGTAATGGAAAATACCATCTATGGGCTTGAGATTCAGGGAATGGCGGAAAAAGATGCCGAGAAACAGGCGGCGCACTGGATTGAGCGAGTTGGTTTAGCAGGCTATGAAGAAAACTTCCCGGGCCAACTTTCAGGTGGTATGCAGCAGCGTGTTGGTTTAGCACGCGCATTGGCAACAGATGCGGACATTTTACTTATGGATGAGGCATTTAGCGCGCTTGACCCACTGATCAGAACAGATATGCAAAACATCCTTTTGGATCTACAACAAGAACTCCATAAAACTATTGTTTTCATTACTCATGATTTGGAGGAGGCACTGAGAATCGGCGATCAAATCGCGATTCTGCGTGATGGTCAAGTGGTTCAGCAAGGTACTCCTCAGCAAATTGTTCTGAAACCCAAAGATGATTATATTGCAGATTTCACAAAAGACATTAACCGCGGCCGAGTAATTCAGTTGAAGACCATTATGAAAGTCCCAAACGATAAACCAGGGCCTGAGTTGTCAGCTGAGATGTTAGTTGAGGATGCGGCCCAGCTAGTGACCGAGTCACCGTCCTCGCAGGCGCGGGTCACAAATGACTCCGGTGATGTAGTTGGTGTTGTCGGAATTAATGATTTGATCCGCGCGATGGCTCGACCGGATATTGAATCTAGACTCGAAGAACTGTAAATGCGCAAGAGTACTCGGCTCGTGTATTCAACCGAGTCGGGATGTATCCGACCTGGCTCTAAATCTAATCATGCGGTGAATCCGGACGACTCAATATGTCGTGTTCGGCGAGAGACCAAAGGCCGTGGAGGGAAAGAAGCTACCGTTATTTGTGGCGTTCCTGGCGGTGAGGCGGAGTTGAAATCCTTAGGTAAAGCCATCAAACACAAGCTGGGTGTCGGCGGTACGGTAAAAAATGGCTTAATAGTCATTCAAGGTGATCACGTGAACACTGTCCTCACATTCCTAAGAGAAAAAGGGTTACAAGCTAACAAAGCAGGCGGATGACAGTTTCTACAGACCTTTTTAAGCAAACTATGGGCTCATTTCCAACTGGAGTTACCGTAACAACAGCACACAATGCCGCGGGTCAAGTCATTGGGATGACAGCGAGTGCCTTTAGCTCGCTATCACTTGACCCATTGTTGGTTCTGATGTGTCCCGCAAAAGATGCCGATTGTTATAGTGGTTTGAAGGATGCCGACTACTTCAGTATCCATATTTTGGCAGGGGATCAGGTCCCATTAGCGTGGCAGTTCGCGAAGTCTGGCATAGATAAAACGACAGGTCTGCAGATTTCTAAAGGTCCCAATGGAAGCCCTAAAATAGATGGATGTCTTGCCTATTTAGAGTGCCGCCACCACGCACTTTACGACGGAGGAGACCATGGCATTCTCGTTGGCGAAGTCACATACATTGAACTACCGGATACGAACAAGGAGCCTTTGGTCTATTGCAAGAGTGCGTTGGCTGCTCTTCCTAGCCCTAACGTTTAGCTCTGTCTCTACAACATTATTTGGGAATGCAGCCGGAGATTTGTGTGACCGAGTGGCCTCTCTTGCTGCCGATCCTAATCATCAAGCCTTACCGATTGGATATTCAGCGATTGATGGACGACTGGTAATCGAGGCATGCCAAGATGCAATTAACTCTGCACCCCATAATGGGAGGTATTGGATCCAACTTGGCCGTGGATACCTAAAACTTGAACAGGGGGACGATATGTTAGCAGCGTTTGAGAGAGCGAAAGCGCTTGAATATCCGGCCGCATGGTTTGCCTTAGCTGTGGTTTATCATACGGGTAATGGGATCGTGGAGGCCGACTTCGATCGCGCCGAATCACTTTATTTGGAAGCGTATCGAAAAGGGGTTGGATATGCGGCTCTTGGTCTCGCGCGTTTGTATGACGAAGCTGGATCCTCCTTTTTTGATGCAGAAAAGGCTGCGATATGGCAGTCGCAGTTTGACGCGTTTGTTAACTGAGTAGAGATGCCTGAATGAGGAACGCAGTATGGTTATTTGTCGCAGCATTCAGCACTTCGGCAGTCGGATTTGATGGTCAACCACTGTACTACGAGATTGACTGGGGCCCTGTGACGCTAGCAGATGTGAGAGTTGAGCTGCTCGACTCAGAGGGTGTAAGTTCTGTGACCGCTGATATTGAGTCACGTGGCGCGGGAGCGTGGTTTTCAAATTTTCGATCAACACTGGAAATTTTATATACGCGCGACGGGACCAAATTATTGAACGCCGACAGCGTCTGGGGGGATACGCTAAGTAATATCACTGTGGTTTGGCCAGCCTCGGGGTCCCTACCGACGGTCGACCTTTATCGATCTGAACCGCGCGACTATGAATTAACGGCGGTTTCTGAAGAGTCGACCAAGAATACGGTCGATCCTTTTACTCCTGTTTTCGAAATTGGTCGAATGCTGGAGAACACGGAAAAATGTGTAGGCTTTTATCGCATATTCGATGGGGTACGAAGATATGATCTGAACATTCGAGATGGTGGTCTTCATATGCTTGAAACAAATGTTCCTAATAACTTTGGTGGTTCTACTCGTCGTTGCGACATTACTGTGACTAGGATTGGCGGTTTTTCGACCAAAAAAAGCTGGTTTCGTATGAGTGAATCAGATATTGATCGGACCCTCTATCTGGGCAAGATCCGCGGGTTTTGGTTGCCGGTCAAGTTTGAAATTTCAGCGCCTCTCGGTAAGGCGGTCGCTCGGTTGATAGATAAAAATCAAAATCACAAACATCAGTCTAAATAAGGCCTCAGGATGTTGGTATCGCGAATTGACCCAACGCGCCCTTCAGTGGAGGCCAGCTAAGCACTTCGTTGAAGAATGTGATACCGAGGTTGGGTTAAGGATAGCTGATTTCGGTCGATTCAATACTTATGAGAAAATTAATACTTCGGCTGTTGACACGGATACTAGCGCTCAGTGGCTCTCTTTTGTTTGTATCGCAGGCGCAAGCGACTTGCTTTGGAAGCCAGAGTCAGATTAGTTGCCACGATAATTTGACTGGCAATATTTATAACAGTCGGATCCACCGACCGCCGCCAGTCTTACCGCCTCGTATCAAACATCGATTTGGCTGGATGCCGATGCAATCGCAGAGAAAGCTCAATAGTTTGACCATCACTCAGGGCTATACCGCCGGCAGGAAGCGTTGGAAAACTTACGGTCGGGTTTACCCGAACGGTGATTACCGGATTATTGGTGCGGATCCGCGCGGTCCTGTGCAGCGCACTTGCATAAACAGGAAATGTTTTTAGCATACCTAAATACTCTGATGCTTGCGGGCTGAGAGCCGCACCGGGTCATTGGCTTGGCTGGATAACTTGTCTCACTGTATACTGGTCGAAACTGAGCCAGTTTAAGGAAATACCGTGGCGGTCGAAATAGCAAATCTCATAGTTACCTTGCCCTCTTGGGGTATTACAGACCATCCATTGGCTGATGCTTTAGCCAAGGCAGGTCCAAAGTACTGGGTCAATGTTCAAATATCGCCAACGAAAACTCTTCAACTGACAAATGACGCCAGACAGCGTGCTGCTCTGCGAGAGTTAGCCGACTGGGATGAGGTCAAAGACAAGAGGGCACTCAATCTAATCGCAGCTAATCCCGAGAGCCCCGAAGCTCTTATAAAATTTGATGACTTGGTTTTGGCCATTAAACTGAGGGTTCAGCGCTTAAAATATAGCGCCTGTGATGACGATACCGCTTTAGCCCTCTCCGAGATCTTGCGAGCGTGTGATGTGGATAAAGTTAGCCCTCAGGAAATTTTGGTGCCAGTGAAGACACCTGGTAGTGGACTGGAACTCGCGAAGAGAATAACTGAGCGTGCGGAGGACAACGAGTTGTGCCTCGTACTCGAGGAGGTGGAGGAGTCTGGTTCAGTCGCAAAACAATTGATTGCTGCCAGACAGAGGGTTGTCAGGCTGCCCATTTTCAATGGAGTGAAACAGCCCGTAGAACAAATCCCCTCAAATGATCTGCCGATTTATGTTTTGGTAAACGATGTTTCGTCCGTTTCGAGCACTGTTGATGGGTTTAATAGGGCAGCAAAGGATTTGGCTGGGCTCGTCTGGGTAACCTCTAACCCTGGTTTGGCAGCATATGCCGTAAAGAAATGTAACGGCACACGCAGCCTTGAAGTACCCTCATTAAACGCAGATGAGATCCTCAACAAGATTTCAACCGATAGCGGCTGATAGCTAAAAGGTTTCTTATGGCCTTATTTGATTGGATGCAGATTGGCGATTCTGAGGCAGCTCAGAGGGCTACCGCCAGAAAGATTTTTGAGCAAACCGTGGCCGCTGAGGGAGACTCTCGTGAAAAACGTGCCCTTCGAGTCAGACAAGCGGTAAGGATCAGAGTGGTCATGGATAAAATTTTTGTGGCCGGGACGAAAGCGTGGGCCGGGTATGAGGAATCTAGAATGATCGCTATTGCTGGTGGCGACGACGTTCCCCCTTCACCAGCTGCGAGAGAAGAGACCTGTTACCAGACTGTGAATACCGTTAATGGACAAACCATGGCATATATTCCGATTGAGTTTGCCGCGCGGGTGTTTGAACTCGGTGTTCGTTACCAGAAAGGTGAAGTTGATGGCATGGTAGCGGTCAACAGTTGTCAGGATATAGCAAATAATTTGGGCGATTTGCTGAAACTTGACTTGTATGCCGTACAGCCGATATTGCCTCTAAATTTCTTGTTGGAGAATCAAGGCGAGGTTGACGAAGACGCTGAATGAGGTTGTTCGTGTAGGCCGATTACAACGCAGGGTTAATGTGATCTTTTATTTTTTCGAGTATCACATCAGGGCGAAGTTCGGGGACCTCGACAAATTGAGATTTGGGTAAAATTTTTTTCAGCGCTGAGCCAACAGACGGGCGTGAACTTATCCATCGGACGTTCGAAAATTTCGTGTTTTGTCTTTTTAATTCTCGAGCTATCTCTGGAACTGTAGCAGCGTCGTTCACTATCACCCACCATGTTGGGTTATCTGCCGGAGGCAAATTTGCCATCCGGATCGGTCTGTATTTGTAAAAACCCATTCTTATAGTTCTCAAGCCGTTTCCGATAAGCGTTTTTGCTATCAAACCAGCTGATTCAGCTGGCTCAAAGATCAGGCAGAGCTCTCTTTCTTCCTCCCATTTAGCAATCAGATCTGTAAGTTCCCTGAAGCTTCCGGGCGTTTCAGGAGTCATCACGCTTGTGTAGTGGACCTTCGAAATCCCTTTAACGTGACAGACCTCCGACAAGCTAACGGCGGTTTCTTGGTCTATTGCAGCAAATTTAAGACGATTTTCCCTCAGCCGAAGGGCTATACATAGCTCGTCAAACTGTTCCAGAGCATCAGGCGCTTCAGGTGTTGAGCAGACCACTGTCACTGTATAACCAGCTCTAACTTCGTCCCATTCGGCTAGTTCACGCAATACCGCCCGCCTTATCGCGTCATTAGCCAATTCGAGCTGCATGATAGGGCTCTGCACAACTTGAATTAGATATTTATCGGCCAGATGGGCGAGTGAGGCCCCTATTTGACTATCGCGGCCCTCCCAAGCGGGTGAGGTAACAATTACGTTTCCATTTTTATCTGACATAACAGGATAATCGCAGGAAGATTTACTTTGAGAAATTGATTTAAATTCCTACACAAGACGTCTATATCAGTGTAGTCGGACTATCTATTTGCCCCAATAATTTAGGGCTATATTTGCGGACATATATTTTTTAATTCCCTCCGAGACATGCCTACCCAGAAAAAGATTGTGACAGAACTTGACCATGAAGCACGACCTTTTCGACTAAACATCGTGAGATTTGCCACGACATTATAATCGAATTTAAGACATTGGAAGTCTCGGGTACACTGATGTACAGCAAAGGAGGTGTGCGTGTTTCGTTTTGGTGGTCCTGATTGCAGGGTTTGTCGACTAATTAGGGTGTATCTTTTGGTCGCTATACCAGTCCTGATGATGATGTGGATTCGTCCCGACTTTCAAATCCCAGCAGGTATCGATGGGCGCGCGATAGTTGGTTATACGTTTGCTGTCGGTGTCGTGCTGATGGTCGCGTATAAATACTACACTGATATTTACCGGAAGAAGCGCAAATGAGCGATCTTCCCAACTGTTGGAAATGTCGATTCTTTAAAATCAGCTGGGACGCCAGATTTCCGTATGAGTGTGAGGCGATGAATTTCAAAAGCCAAGGGCTTCCTTGCGTTCAGGTAATGAGCATAGACGGCAGAGAATGCCAATGGTTTCGCTGTAAGCCTGAAACGGGACCGAGGGCCGATACTGATAAAAAGGTGAGCGGGATCAAAGGTAATCAGATCGATCACTCTACCTAGGTTAATCGCGGACCATCAATATGGGTTGGTGCAACTGGACAGCTTGTCGGCATGACGTCGAACCTTGAAATAAAAATATTGAGCAACCAAACCGAGCATTTTCAAGCCAAGGCCTATCGATTAACCAAAAGTTTTTGACGGCAATCCCGGGAAACACATTTGGGTTAAGTGGTGGGCTGTCGCAGGTGGTCTCGAGAATTTCCTTAAATTCATCTTTTGTTGGGAGTCGCCACTTTTCTCCAGATTTTCGTGAAAAATCTCTCAGGTACGATTCGGCCTCAGACAGGCTAAGTTCAAGGGGTTCGCCTAAACACTTTTTCCCACGGAACGATTGTCCCGCCATACAACGATACCAGATCGTCCCTGAGACGTGCTGTGCGAGTCCTGTGGTCGGGTTTACCAAGAACTTGCCATAATCTTTTGGTGATTGCACATCTTTACAGTCCGGAAGCTCGCGGGACCGATCACATCCTGTCAGCACAATGAGCGTCATTATGGCAATTAAAATTCGCATGTATCACCTTTTCTTGGCCGAGGGCTGTACTCTCTCGGTCAGTCTCATACTATATCGGACGGGAGCTGAAAAACGTTGAGGGAAGTAAATATTTCGATGTTTTTGCCGATACAATGCCCGTGAGAATGTTTTTCCTTGAATGATTTAAACGGAGATTTAGATGGATATTGCAGCAGTAGTCGGTTTGATTGGCGCCTGTGCCCTCATCGTTATGGCGATGGGAGATCCGGGTCCTTTTGTCGATACGGCTTCCGTTCTCATTGTATTTGGTGGCTCGATTATGGCGACCTTATACCGGTCAACACTCCCGGAGTTTATAGGTTTCACCAAGGTGATGGGGAAAACTTTTGGTGGTTACCCAGATAAGCCTGAAGATCTTATCGTTCAGCTTGCAGAGCTTGCAACGATCGCGCGTAAAGACGGGATGATCGCCCTCGAAGGACAGGAAATAAAAAATAAGTTTCTGGCCAAGGGGATTTCAATGCTCGTTGATGGCACCGATGGGAAGTTGATCCGAACGTCACTCGAGCGAGAGAACGATCAAATGAAATCACGCCATGGTGCTGGTGCAGGATTCTTTGAGGCCTGGGCAGAGATTGCCCCGGCTATGGGGATGATTGGAACGCTTGTCGGACTGGTATTGATGCTCGGTAACATGTCAGACCCCAAAGCAATCGGTCCTGCCATGGCGGTTGCTCTTTTGACTACGTTGTATGGCGCGCTGTTGGCGAATGTGGTTCTGATCCCTTGTGCAATGAAGTTGAAAACAAAATCTAGCATGGAAGCGCTGAATAATGAGCTGGTTATAGAGGGCGTTATGTTTATCAATGATGGCGGTAACCCAAGAATTATGGGCGACATGCTAGGCTCATTCTTGGATGGTAAGGCCCGTGAAAGAGCCATGGCGGCAATGGGCAATTGAGGCTGATTCATGGCTGAAGAAGATAAGGACGACTTAGAAGCAGGCCCTGACGCTGAAGAAGAGCTGGAAGAGGAGCTTCTTGAAGAGCCTGCCGAACCTGAAGAGGACGAGCTTAAGTGCGAGGAATGTGCCCCTTGTAAGGGGGGTGCGCCTGCGTGGATGGCGACCTTTGCTGACATGGCGACGCTTCTTATGGCGTTCTTTGTACTGATTCTCTCTTTTGCGGAGATGAACGTTCCAAAATACAAGCAAATTACGGGTTCTTTGAAGGCTGCATTTGGTGTTCAACGGCTGGTTCCTGTTGTTGAGCCACCGAAGGCGCAGAGCTTGATTGCCCGAGAATTTTCGCCAGCCGTTGCAAAACCGACACCTCAACAGGTGGTGAAGCAGGAAACAACGGATCAGATGAAAAAAGAGGCCGAGCCTCAGACAGATAACAAGACCGCAGATTTTGAAAATAATGTGGATTTCAAGACTGTCCAGCAGGTTCTAGCGGAAGAAATTGCAGAGGGCCAGGTCGAGGTCAAAATTGAAGATGAAAAAATAGTCGTTGAATTAACATCGCCAGCAACATCCGGTGGGGAGGGCGAGTCGGATAACGGTACTATGGACGCTGGGATTATCGATCAAAAGACCGTCGAAATGTTTGCCAAGGTTGCGGACGCGCAGGCGCAAATCGAGTCTGAGGTTGTCGTAAAAGACGCAAATCAGGCCGATCAGGCAATGAGAGGCGAAAACCAGGGTAATAACGCTACTGCCGGCACACAGGGAAGTAAACAGGGTGGACCAAGCGATAGTCAGTCGGTCGATGACTCACTTGAAAAACTCAGGATGGAGCTGGCTGACGAGATTCAACAAGGTTTAGCTGAGGTTGAGCGGGATGGCGATAAAATTATTGTTCGTCTTGCAGAGCAGGGGTCCTTCCGGTCCGGCTATGCTGACCTTCAGCCTGGTTTCTTACCATTGCTGAACAAGGTTGGCGATGCGGTGTCCACAACAGATGGGCAAGTCACTGTTGAGGGTCATACTGATAATGTACCGATTGCCTTCAGTGAGCGTTTCCAGTCAAACTGGGATTTATCTGCGGCCCGCTCTGCAGCGGTTGCAGATTACCTTTTGGGTAATACAGAATTGCAACAGGGCCGAGTGACTGTTGTTGGATACGCTGATAGTAAACCAATTGCGACAAACGATACTCGTGAGGGTCGCGCGAAAAATCGACGGATTGAGGTGATTGTTGATGGTAGCTAAGTACCTTAACCGATTCGTATTCGTCCTGGGGCTCTTGGGTTCAGCGGCAGCAGTTGCCAACGTTGAGCCAGGTGTGAGAGCCCTGGAGCGCGGTCATCCGTCTTCTGCGCTTCGATCTTGGTTACCTCTTGCCCGTGAGGGAAACCCCAGAGCACAAAATAACGTTGGACTCATGTATGAGCGGGGTCTCGGTGTTTCGCAGAGTTATCCAGAGGCAATGCGCTGGTATCGCTTAGCAGCAGACCAAGGATTACCAGAAGCGAATCATAACTTAGGGCTTCTCTATTACTCTGGATTTGGGGCCGACGTGAATGAGCGTGAAGCCTTCAAACGCTTTCGGGCTGCGGCTAAGAATGAGTTACCCGAGGCACAGTATATGCTTGGTCTTATGGTTTACTTTGGAAAGGCAACAAGTCCAAATCCACAAACCGCACTGCAGCTATTTGCATCTGCAGCCACGAGTGGTTATGCGGAAGCACAGTATATGATGGGATATTTGCTGCAGTCCGGTGATCTCGGGAAACCGAATCCAGAAGCAGCGTTTGTATGGTCAAAATTGGCGGCCGACAGGGGCATTGAGCTCGCAGCCGATTTGAATTACATGACAACACTAGTTCTTGACGAAGCTGAACAGGAGCGTGCTCAGCAGCTGACTGAATTATGCCGGGCGTCAAACTACACTGATTGTCCGAAATAAGCTAAAAATTCCTAAAGACTTCCTGACTTCTCCCGATTGTATCTATATCTCAAGAGCAGATAGATAATGAGGAAAATTCATGGCGTTTCGAAAAAAAGGTCTGGCTAGTTACGGTGAAGTAAGTGTTCAAGCAGGAACTGCTTATGCTGATTCGGTTCAACTAATACAGATGTTATTTGATGGGTTGATTGACTCACTGTCTGCTGCCGAAGGCCAGATTGAACGAAATGAAATCGAGGCGAAAGGTGAATCATTGAGCCGTGCCACACGAATTTTATTGGGTTTACAAGGGTCCTTGGATAGTGAAAAGGGTGGAGAGATTGCCGCAAACTTGGCTGACCTTTATGACTACTGCACGCGCCGCCTGTTGCATGCGAACTTAAAGAATGATTTAGAAGCTATCCAAGAAATAAAAAGGTTGATTAGCGACATACGCGAAGCATGGGCTCAGGTTCCAGAACTTATGCAGCAACAGCAACAGCATCTCGCGAGCGCAGGCTGATAGTCGTGATTGGGCCCCTTGATACAGGCGCCGATGCAGCAGCCCTCCCTGAGGAGATTACAGATCTTCGTCCTGTTGAGCCTGGTCCACTTTTCAAAGAGATTTATTCCGGAGTTATGGATACAGAAAATCCAGATGAGTGGCGCCCCTTGTTGCAAAAAGAAGTACGCTCTTTTTTTGCTCACACCACAGATATCAATACACTAAATCAATTCAAAACAATTCATCAAATGCCTCAGAAATGTGGAACAGCTTTTCATCATAAGGCCTATCTAGCAGCCCTCGAATCACTGAACATTTAGGTAATCGGTCGAAAACCTCCCGAAAATGTTGAGCTAGGCTTCGAGTTCTTTATACTCATTGGCATACGGAGCTCATTATTTAAGGTTCTTCGCCTATGGCGCTTGATTTGATTATCGGTAAAAGCCGGGCGGTCAGTGAACTGCGTGGTCTGATACGTCAGGCGGCGACATCAGATGCTAGCGTTTTAATTCTTGGGGAAAGCGGCACCGGTAAGGAACTCGTGGCACGTGCCTTACATTCTGATTCCGCTCGATCAACACAGCAGTTCGTTCCTGTAAACTGCGGCGCGATCCCCAGTGAATTATTGGAATCGGAACTATTTGGCCACAAAAAAGGCGCCTTTACCGGCGCAATCTCCGATCGAACGGGTCGTTTTGTGTTGGCAAATCACGGGACTCTATTCCTTGATGAAATTGGCGATATGCCAATAGAGATGCAAGTTAAATTACTCCGTGTGCTTCAGGAACAGACGGTTGACCCTGTCGGTTCCTCTAAGTCTGTGCCAGTTGATGTGAGAGTGGTAGCCGCAACGCATCGCGATTTGGATAAGTACATCGATAGAGGCGACTTTCGTGAAGACTTGTTTTATCGATTGAATGTCATTCCTATAATTCTTCCTGCGCTCCGTGACAGGCGTGAAGATATTCCTGAGCTTATCCAGTACTATCTTAACAAGAACTTTAGCTCTGAAGCTGAGGCACCAATTTTCGATGGCTCGTTGATTGATGCGTTGTGCGAGTATGACTGGCCCGGCAATATTCGCGAATTAGTGAATCTGGTCCACAGACTCGGCTGTTTTTTCCCAAACCAAAAAATATCCTTAGCCAAGGTCCCTGCCAACTTATTACCCGCTGATATTGCACAATTCGGTGCGACCGCAACCTATCATTTTGCTGATGGCTCTCCCATCCAGAATGAGCTGGATTTATCGTTATATATTCCGGAGGCAGAGAACCCGGTAGAGGATGCGATTTTCAGAGCTCAAGGATCCGCTCTGCCGATGCCGGCAAATATTCTCGATTCGTTTCCAGAGGATGGAGTTCATTTGAAGGATCATTTAGCTGAAATCGAGCGCAATCTCATTATGAAAGCGCTTGAAGAATCCAACGGTAATGTGTCCCAATCCGCGCGTCTTTTGAATCTCCAGCGCACAACTCTTATCGAAAAAATTAATAAATATAATTTGGCCTGACGCTTGTCGAGTATCCGACAATATCCGTTGCCACGTGTTCCGGTCCCGAATTGCCGCCCCTGAAATAGCCGTCTGGCGCCTTGTTGCCGCTTCTGGCATGCCGCTTGCTTTTAGCCTAACAGAACGCAAATAGGTAATCAGAACATATGTATTCATCAACAACATCAAAACAACTTATAGGGATTGCTGATCCTGCTTGGCCGGAATCTGCTCCAATTGAACAATTGATCATGGCATCTGGTTACGAAGCCCTTGTATCAAGCCAGATTGAAAGCTTCACGAGACAAAAAGATTTGAAGATCGTTGTGACCAAGCTTGAAGTCGGTTCGTCCCTACAATCGATGATCGAGGCAATTCGTGCTTTCGATGATGATGTTCAGTTTGTAATCCGTACGAATGATTCAGATTTGCAGACGATCAAAACTCTCGCTCGTGTTCCAGGGGTACATGTTGTCGATGACGCAGACTTCACTGAGAGGACTTGGAAGCCTATTTTTGACGCTCAAAACACCGTGCCATCTAAGGATCCAAAATTATCAGTTGATACCACTGCGCTTCAAACCCAGACATTAGATTATGTTTTTGTTGATCCCAAATCACAGCACCTGCTTGCCCTAATCAAGAGACTGGCGGTGACAAAAGCTGCTGTTCTTTTGGAGGGTGCGACAGGATCAGGGAAGGAGGTTCTTGCAAGGACACTTCACGAATTATCTGATCGTTCAGGTCAACCGTTTGTTGCGTTGAATTGTGCAGCCATGCCAGAACAACTAGTTGAGGACATGCTTTTCGGACACGAAAAGGGTGCGTTTACAGGTGCAAGTCGTGAGTCGGCTGGGGTGTTTGAACAAGCTCAGGGTGGAACGGTCTTTCTCGATGAAATTGGTGAGATGCCAATCCAATTACAGGCGAAACTACTCCGAGTTCTTCAGGAGAAGGAAGTTGTTCGCCTCGGTGGCCGTAATGCTATGACCCTAGATTTCCGTCTTGTTGCAGCAACTAACAAAGATCTCAAAGTAGGTATTTCAGAAAAAACGTTTCGTGAGGATCTTTACTACCGAATCAGTGCATTCAAATTAAAGGTTCCAGCACTCGCAGACCGTCCCGGTGACATTGTGCCTTTGGCAAATTCACTTGCTTCAAAGCACGGTTGTTCACAACCAGATTTTAGTGAGAGTGCACTGCGACAATTATTTAGTTATCACTGGCCAGGAAATGTTCGCGAGCTTGATAACGTTATTCAGCGAGCAATCGTTTTTGCTGATTACGGACGGATCGATGCAGAGCACATACTCTTTGATGACCCTATGGTCTGTACTGAGGTCAATCTTTCTCAGGTCATGAAGAATGCACGGTCTGAACAGTCGCACTCACCAATTTCTCCACTGGAGACTCTAATGCCTGATCGCCCGCGTGATTTGCAGTCGGCCGTACGGGCGAGTGAGTATGACGTGATAATGGATGCGATACGATCAACACGGACACGCGAGGAGGCTGCCCGGAAGCTGGGGATAAGTCCAAGAACGTTGCGTTACAAGATGGCTAAGTTGAGAGAGTCCAGTTCTGGGCTTTCGCACTGCGCGTGAGGATTGAAGGATGATAGATAAGACCGGCTCGATTCATGCGCAATTGGTGATGGACCAAATCAAGGCTTACCAAACGCGAGTCAATCAAACACGTGAATCAGAAGCTGCTATCACTCCAACAGAAGTTCAAAAACCATCTTTTGGACAAACGGTTACCCAGATGGTGAGCGACGTGAATAGTGCTCAATTGCAGGCTGCAGAACTGCGAACTGCCTATGAGCGTGGTGAGAACATTCCTCTGACAGATGTTGTGATAGGAATGCAGAAATCATCACTTGCGTTTGAAGCGACACTTCAGATCCGAAACAAGGTTCTGAAGGCCTACGAAGAAATTATGAACATGCCCGTTTAAGGATTAGGTGACCACAATGGCAACTACAACAGCAGATATGCAAGCAATACAGGCGGCTGATCAGACTTCAGACAATGCGCCTGCAAACACCGCCGCACCTGAGGATCAACCAAACATGACACCTGTGGTAACTGGAACTCCTGGGCTCCTCGAAAACACAGTGGGTCGTGCATTTCCAAGTATGCGAGAAATGTTGGCTCAGCCAGCAGTGAAGAAGGCAACACCGGTCATAATGATCGGAATTTTACTTGTGTTCTTCATTGCTTCGTTCATCGCAATACAAGAACCAGTGTATCGCCCTATTTTCCCGGGAATGACAGATTCTGATCGACAGTCGGCAATGGAAGCATTGAAAGAGGGAGGGTTCTCTCCACAGTTAAATCGTCAGAGTGGTCAATTAGAAGTGGATGCCGGTTCGTATCATGAGGCAAAGATTTATCTCGCCTCGCAGGGTATCCCGGCGGAAGATTCAGCAAATGGGTTTGAAGCGTTGAGCCAGTCTTCTTCGATAACAACCTCTCAATTTATGGAACAAGCAAATTACGCAGCAGCGGTAGAACAGGAATTAGCGAAGTCGATTCTGCGTATTTCGACAGTAAAACATGCCCGTGTGCATCTAGCCCTTCCACAGCAGTCTGTGTTTGTTCGTGATCGGACACCACCAAAGGCGTCGGTTGTAATTACACGTTATCCGGGCCGTCATATGGATGCGAATCAGGTTAACGCGATTATTAATTTGGTGGCGTCAAGTGTTCCCTATCTTAGCCCAACAGATGTGTCGGTGGTGGATTCATTAGGTAACCTCTTAAGTGACACGACACAGGAAAGTCCGCTCGGATTAACCAGTGCTCAGTTACGTCATAAACAGCAGCTAGAGGAAACCTACAGGAACCGTATTTATCAGTTGCTTGGCCCAATATACGGCGAAGATAACGTGCGTGCACAAGTCGATGTTGAGCTTGACTTCACCGAAGTGGAGAGCACATTTGAAACTTATGATCCAAATGAGAAAGGCGAAAAAACTCGGTCAGAAGTGTTATCACTTGACCGTATGGCGACTGCTGATGCCGAAGGTGTACCTGGATCAACAACAAACCAGCCACCAATGGATCCAGAGTTTGATCAAGATGGCCGTGCAACTTCAAAGTCGACCGCAAATATTGGTGAAACGGTCAGCTCGCGCACGACTCGAAATTATGAGTTAGATCGTATTATTCGAACGGTCAAAGACGCTAATGGTGACGTTATGCGTGTTTCAGTTGCAGTCGCCGTTAATCGGTTTGCGCCTGGCGAGTACCCGCAACCGCCTGAAGGTGTTGATCCTACTGATTTTGAAGGTCCATCATTGGTAGAAATGACAGAATCAGAACTGACACGAGTAAATAATTTGGTTCGTGGTGTTGTGAACTTTGACGCAGAACGGGGTGATCAGGTAACCGTTGTTGCGACACCTTTCGATCCGGCTGCTGAATTGGAGAACCTTATGCCTTGGTATGAAAATGTTTTGCTTTTAGACGCTATCAAAGGGATCGTAGCATTAATTGTATTTGCATTGATCGCATTTATCCTTGTTCGTCCAGTTGCGTACAAACTTCTTGGTATCCCATTACCACATGAACGTAAGGCCGCCGAACAGGCTGAAGCGATGCGACTCGCGGCAGAGCAAGCGGCTGAGCCAGTGCTTGGTCCAGATGGGCAACCTCTCCCAGCCGGTGCTGTTGGTGTGAATGATGATGGCGTTCCAGTGGGTGCAGATGGGGAACCAGTTGTCGCAGAGGGCGAGATTGAAATCGGAGAAGGTGAGTCTCTCGAGGAGATTCGGGCGAAGCTTAAGCCCAAGAAATCTTCAATCTCGGCTGATTTGTTAGATACTGCGAATACGTACGACGATAAAGTGGCCCTTATCCGGATGCTGGTCCAAGAGGACTCGGGCCGTGTGGCGACTGTACTGAAGTCAATGATTAAGGCGAGTTAAGAGGTTCGTCATGGCAGATATGGATCAACAGGAAATGACGGATGCCCTTCGAGAGGAAATCGAAGGGTTAACGTCAACTGACCGAGCAGCAGTCTTGCTCCTTCTTCTTGGAGAGCAAGAGGCAGCCAATATTATCAAGTATATGGACCCGAAAGAGGTTCAAAGCATCGGAGCAGCGATGGTAAGTGCTGCTGATATGTCGCAAGAGGCCGTGAATTATGTCCTCGATGAGTTTGTTTCAACTTTGAAGAAACAGACCAGTCTGGGTCTCGGGACAAGTGACTACGTGGAAGATGTTCTGAAGCGGGCGCTCGGTGAAGACAAGGCCGCATCCGTGATGGGCCGAATCCTTCCTGGACAGGCCTCAAAAGGTCTCGAGATTCTAAAATGGATGGATGCCCGCGCAATCGCAGATATGGTACGTAATGAGCACCCACAGGTTATTGCGATTATCCTGTCGGTACTTGAGTTTGAAGTCGCGGCGGATGTCTTACAGTTTTTACCGCAAACTGTTCGTCCAGAGATTATGCAGCGTGTAGCATCGCTTGAGACAGTGCAGCCAGCTGCGATGCTCGAGCTTGAAAGTATCATGAAGAAGCAATTCAGTAACAATTCTTCTGCTCGTTCCTCGAGTGTTGGTGGCGTCAAGCAAGCCGCAAAGATTATGAACTTCGTCAAGGTGGACATGGAAAGCCAGATCATGGAAGGCTTGATGAATCTCGACGAAGATATCACGCAGCAGATTCAAGATAATATGTTCACATTTGAGAATTTGGTCGACGTTGATAACCGAGCGATTCAGACGATGATGCGAAATGTTGATCAGGATCTATTAATGACAGCACTTAAGGGTGCGAGTGAATTTGTTAAAGAGAAATTCTTCGACAACATGTCGTCACGTGCTCGGGTTATGTTTATAGATGACATGGAAGCAAAGGGGCCTCTTCGTATTAGCGACGTGGAAGAAGCGCAAAAGAATATCATGCGTACTGCTCGAAAACTTTCTGATGCCGGTGAACTTGTCCTAGCAGGTCGTGGTGATGACTTCGTCTAGGAAAGCAGCATACGTCGCCAATGGAGCTGATCTTGATCAGCCTTTCGAAGATAACGAGCTTTTGAACCAGAAGGATGATTTTCCGTTTGAGGATCCGCCCTGGCGTGTTCTTGATACTGAGGCAACATTTGAGCCAATGGAGATTGCGTCTGCTTCAGCCGCTACAGCAGAATCTTCGAACACTGTTGATAAGAGCTCAGACTCAGATAGCGCGAATAAGGCAACCCAAGATACTGACTCCGAGATTGGTTCCGAGGTGTCTGAGGTAGAAATTGGAGTTGACACTATTACCGAACCCGAACCCGAACCCGAACCCGAACCCGAAGAATTACCAACGGTGATCGGTTTTACTGAAGAAGAAGTTACAGAGCGTGTTGCTGAGGCAGTTGCCGCAAAACAGGTCGAATTGACTGAGAAATTCGAACCAAGAATTAAGGAGCTTGAGAACCAACTCTGTGAAGCACAGGCCCAAGTTCAAGAGGTGCGGACTGAGGTTCGTGAAGCCATGGAAAAAGAATTTCAGGGGCAACTTGAGTCTAGTCGTAAAACCTATGATGGACTTACTCAAAAGTTAGCACATGCTAGTGATAATGTGAGTGAGTTCTTTGAGCCGCTATCACGTTTAGCCGTTCATGTTGGCACTGAACTTGTCCGAGGTGAATTAACAGTTGGCTCGACTGCGGTGGCTCGACTGGTGCAGGGTTGTCTTGATCAATTAGAGGGTTATCAACCCAAAAATCCACCAATTTTAAGGATGCACCCCGATGATTTGGCGGTCTATTTGTCGTCAATTAATGGTACGCCCGAGGGTGTGCAATTACGACCTGACGAGAGCATGGCCCGGGGCGACGTCTCACTTCAAATGGACGATACAGCAGTTGAAGATTTGATCGCGAATAGGTTGGAAAGACTGGCGAATCGCATTTTTGGTTTGGGGCATGGGTTTACCGATCAGGTGTTTCGAACGCCCTTAAAGGGGGAATCAGACACAGAGGCTGTCTTTAATGATATTGATGACTACATAAAGAATGAAGTCGTTGATGTAACTGGCGTTGGGATTTCACAAGAAATTGGTCAAGATGCCAACACAAATGCCGAAGGATACATGATTCCAGCCGAAGCCGAAGCCGAAGCCGAAGCCGAAGC
>CAJWIY010000034.1 GCA_913042205.1 uncultured Gammaproteobacteria bacterium | reverse complement strand
GACTAGTAATGAAAAATAGGGCAGACAGTCCCGCCGTCAGCTTTACTAGGAAGCTTCCGGAACCCGCTGAGCCAAAGACTGTCTGAGAAGCTCCACCGCCAAAAGAGGCGCCCGCATCTGCACCCTTACCTTGTTGGACAAGGACCAGCCCAATGACCGCGGCTCCCAATAAAACATGTACGCTCAGTAATATCGTTTCCATTATTTCCGTTCCCATGCAGCAACTATCGCTGCAAATTTGCTGACATTAAGTGAGGCACCGCCCACTAGTGCACCTGAAACACCCTCAGCATTAAAAACATCATCTGCAGACTCAGGAGACACACTACCCCCATATAACACCAGAGTATCATTTCTGTTTATTACCTCTCGAACTGTCGCGTGCATCTCCTCAATGTCCTTGCGAGAAGCAGATAACCCAGTACCAATCGCCCATACAGGCTCGTACGCAATGACAATACCACCCAAATCGAGGCCACTCGTCAGGAGAGGTCTTAACTGCCCCGCAACCACATCAAACGCTTTGCCCGACTCTCGTTGTTTTTTTGTCTCACCGACACAAACCAAGGGAAACATACCAGTTTCCAACACGGCGGCAACAGTGTTTAGTAATTTTTCCGAGGTCTCCCCAAACCTTGCCCGACGCTCCGAGTGGCCCAAAATGACCATCGAGCATCCCGCGTCGCACACCATAGCCGCATTGATACATCCTGTGTGAGCACCGGCCCTATCACCCAAACAGTCTTGTGCTCCAACTAAAATCGAGGAATCTTTTACAATCCGAGTGATAGGATCGATCCAAAGCGCTGGCGGACAAATGCCGACACGTGTCGAATCTAAATACTCCATCTCCATCACGGCATTAGCTAACGCCAGAGCGTCAGCGCGCAGGGTGTTCATTTTCCAATTCCCAATGATCATCAGACTACCTCAACCTGGGCGTCGGTACGTTAGCTGATTGAAGCGGCTTTTTCCACCGAAGATGCGATCTGCTCCGCAGATGCCTTTACCTGAGCAGAATCAATACCCTCGACCATCACGCGTACTACAGGCTCTGTGCCACTTGGGCGAATTATCACTCGTCCGGAATCTCCCAAAAGAGCCTCTACAGCCTCCACCGCGCCAACAACGATCGGATCATGGAGGTGGTCTGGTAAAGCCTGTGGAACGTTAATTAGGAATTGTGGATATTTATTCATTCCACACCGAGCTTCGCTTAGAGTCTGTCCAGAAATGCGTAACGCTTCTACCACCTGAAGTGCGGCGACCAACCCATCCCCAGTGGATATCAAATCAGAACAGATAATATGTCCTGATGTCTCACCACCCAAAGTCCATTTATTCTGTTCCATAGCTTCAACTACA
This sequence comes from uncultured Gammaproteobacteria bacterium, assembly GCA_913042205.1. GTDB lineage: Bacteria > Pseudomonadota > Gammaproteobacteria > Pseudomonadales > Litorivicinaceae > HIMB30. The sequence goes on along the minus strand of CAJWIY010000034.1, from coordinate 20,042 downwards.
TAACGATCACCCACTTTCGTTCGAACCATTGGTATCTCCATAGCCGCCAGTGCTTTTTCAAGGCCTAAGTTCGTCATTAGTGTCCCGACAACGCCACCCTCCATATGACCTCGTCGATGCCGAGATGCCGCAATAATATAGATAATTTCATCTCCATCGACCAATGCCCCTCGCTCATCTACCATGACAACCCTATCGGCATCGCCATCCAGTGCAATTCCAAGATCTGCTTGATTAGAAATTACAGCATGCATTAATGCATTTGGATCAGTCGAGCCAACGCCCTCATTGATATTTAAACCATCCGGCGTAACTCCAATCGCCTCAACTTCAGCGCCCAATTCCCGGAATACTTTTGGACCAACCTGGTAGCCTGCTCCATTTGCACAGTCAATCACAATTTTCAGTCCTGATAAGTCTGTACAAAGCCGCATGGTGTTTTTACAGAATTCAATGTAACGATCTGCTGCATCATCTGCGCGCGAGGCTCTGCCTAACAAGGGTCCATTTACCGTGGTAAACGGCTGATCCAAGAGACGCTCAATCTCGTGCTCAATCTGATCTGGGAGCTTGATCCCATTTTCATCGAAAAATTTGATCCCGTTATCCTCATAGCTGTTGTGGCTTGCGCTGATTACTATTCCGCCTGCAGCTGAAAATGTCCGAGTCAGGTAGGCTATAGCCGGTGTCGGCATCGGACCAAGCATCACGGGATCGACACCAGCAGCGATTAAACCAGCCTCAAGCGCGGTTTCAAACATATATCCCGACAACCTTGTATCTTTGCCAATCACGACCTTAATCCGTCCCGTTTTACTACGACGAACAACCTTGCCAAACGCCCAGCCAAGCTTCAAAACAAATTCGGCAGTGATGCATCCCTCGCCAACGCGCCCTCTCACACCATCTGTTCCAAAATATTTACGACTCATCTATTGCATTCCCTGCGTTAATGCTTGCATTACAATCAGTGCGTCTCTTGTCTCGGCTACATCATGAACCCTCAGAATTGCCGCACCATAAGACGCAGCAATTGCCGCTGCCATGGCACTACCAGTGATCCTTTGTTCGATAGGCCGCCCAGTAATTTCTCCGATCATCGTTTTACGTGACACTCCTACGAGAACCGGGTATCCAGTTTGAACAAGTCGAGCCAAATCTCGGAAAAGAGCAATGTTATGTTCAAGAGTCTTGCCGAACCCAAACCCTGGATCTAATACCAACTGGTTGGCCGAAAAACCTGCTACGAGACAGGCATCCACTCTACGCATTAACCATGTATGTACATCTCTAACCACGTTCGCGTACGTCGGTCGTTTTTGCATGGTTTTCGGAGTGCCTTGCATGTGCACGAGGCAAACTGGTAGTCCGGTCTCTAATGCTGCTTCCATAGCCCCACGACGTTGCAAAGACCTAATATCATTAATAAGTCGGACGCCAGCAGCGGCACTTTCGCGTATAACTTCTGGAGTTGACGAATCGACAGATATCAGGGTGTCAAACCGGGCCCGAAGCGCCTCTATTACTGGGATCACGCGATCCAACTCCTCAGTGACAGATATCGCTGACGCGCCGGGACGAGAGCTTTCGCCACCAACGTCTAGGATGCTGCTTCCCGCGGAAATGGAACCTTCAGCGTATCTCAACACACGATCAAGTTGGAGTTCATCCGTGTAAAACGTGCCACCATCAGAAAACGAGTCGGGAGTTATATTCAGAATTGACATTATCTGGGGTCCCTCGAACCCCAGATCTTGCCAAGTAAGCTTTTGAGTCACGGTTAGTTAGTCGGCGCCGCATCGCCCTCAGCAGTTGTGCCTGACTCTTCACCAGTCGACACTTCTCGCAAATCGTCACTAATATCAGTCGAGCCGCCTTGCGACTTGTCATCATCGCCCCAACCGTCCGGCGGACCCGGTTTTTTTCCGGCCATAATTTGGTCAATTTGACCAGCATCAATGGTCTCATATTCCATCAAAGCCTCGGCCATGACGTGTAACTTATCCATGTTATCTTCAAGTGTTTTTTTCGCCGTTCGATAGCACCCGTCAAGAATCCCCTTTACTTCCTCGTCGATCAAACGAGCCGTCTCATCGGACTGACCATGAGCAGGGCGGCTCATCGCTCGACCTAAGAATGGTTCGTTGTCCTCTTCGTCATACATTTGAGGCCCAAGTTTGTCAGACAAGCCCCATTTGGTAACCATGTTTCTAGCCACCGAAGTCGCGCGTTGAATATCGTTTGATGCGCCTGTAGTAACGCCTTCAGCGCCAAGCGTCAGTTCTTCGGCAATTCTGCCTCCATAGAGCGAGCAGATTTGGCTAATCAAACCTCGTTTTGAATGACTGTATTTGTCTTCTTCAGGTAGAAACATTGTCACACCCAAAGCCCGTCCTCGAGGAATGATGGATACTTTGTAGACAGGATCGTGTTCGGGCATCAAACGACCCACGATCGCATGGCCGGCTTCGTGGTAAGCTGTATTCAGTTTTTCTGACTCTTTCATGACCATTGAACGCCGTTCCGCACCCATCATGATCTTATCCTTTGCCTGCTCAAAGTGACTCATCGCGACAACACGTGTGCTTGCCCTCGCCGCAAACAAAGCCGCCTCATTCACAAGATTAGCAAGATCAGCGCCAGAGAACCCAGGGGTTCCGCGCGCAATTAACGAGGGTTCAACTTCTGGAGCGATCGGTACCTTTTTCATATGCACTTTTAAGATCTGTTCGCGTCCGCGAATATCTGGCAAACCCACAACTACCTGACGATCAAAGCGGCCAGGACGCAGCAGTGCTTGGTCGAGTACATCTGGACGGTTTGTTGCGGCGATAACGATTACCCCATCGTTAACATCAAAACCGTCCATCTCAACGAGTAATTGGTTCAGGGTTTGCTCTCGCTCATCGTGCCCCCCGCCGAGACCCGCACCGCGCTGACGACCCACCGCGTCGATCTCATCAATAAATATGATACAAGGAGCCTGTTTCTTGGCTTGTTCGAACATGTCCCGAACGCGTGACGCTCCCACACCTACAAACATTTCAACGAAGTCCGAACCAGAGATTGTGAAAAAAGGTACTTTCGCCTCACCCGCAATCGCTTTTGCAATGAGTGTTTTACCCGTTCCTGGAGGACCTGCCATGAGGACACCGCGAGGAATACGTCCACCCAAGCGCTGAAACTTGCCGGGATCTTTAAGAAACTCTACAAGTTCAGCCACATCATCCTTGGCCTCATCACAGCCAGCGACGTCGGCAAAGGTGGTTTTGATCTGGTCTTCACTTATGAGACGTGCCTTCGACTTTCCAAAGGACATAGGACCGCCTCGACCACCTCCCATACCGCCCTGCATCTGACGCATGAAAAACATAAAAATCGCGAGAATGATTAGTACAGGGAATGCCGCTACCAAAAGTTGCATCCAGACGGACTGTTGCTCCGGCTTTTTACCCTCTACAACGACATTGTGCTGGAGAAGATCATCCATCAAACGTGGATCCTGAACTGCCGGTCTGACGGTTTCATAGACGTCGCCATTTGCACGAGTCGCTATGATCGACTGACCATCGATGATTACGCGTCTTATCTGATCGCGATTTACTTCCTCAACGAATTGAGAATAGTTGATCTGCTGTGATTTCGTTTCTACACTGAAGTTATTGAATACCGTTAGCAGAACAGCTGCAATAACCAACCACAGAACCATATTTCTCGCCATGTGCTTCTCCATTCGCTCAGAGGGGTCTACATCCTCAATATACAGACGTTTATTTGGGCAGGCCAACTGAATTCAAAGGGGTTTAATTGCGAAAGCCAGTCGCCAATAGATAAGTTTCTCGACTACGTGAACGAGACGCCTTGGGTTTGCGAGTTTTCAAGTCCGAAAAATCAGCCCGAAGTCTGCGAAAAAAAGCATCAAAACCCTCACCTTGAAAGGTCTTTACAAAGAATGAGCCACCCGGATTGAGTGTCTGTCGTGCAAAGTCTAGAGCAAGCTCACATAAATACATCGCTCTTGGTTGATCGATAGATCGATTCCCCGACATATTCGGCGCCATATCCGATAACACAACATCTACGCGTCTGTCTCCAAGCGACTGCAAAAGCTCGTCTAAGACCATCTCCTCGGTAAAATCTCCAACGATTATTTGTGCATGAGTAACGGGATTCATTGGTAGCAGATCGAGCGCAAATACCCGGCCTGACATCCCTACCCATTTAACAGCGAGCTCAGTCCAGCCCCCTGGGGCGGCCCCGAGATCAACGACAACATCGCCTCGATTAATCAAATAATCTTTAACCTGAACCTCTTCAAGCTTGAAGCTCGCCCGTGATCTTCGACCCTCTGCCCTCGCCTTGCGCACGTAGGGATCGTCAAAATGCTCCCTCAACCAGCTTCCGCTAGACTTGGATCGTGTCATATTTTGCTCTACACTCGCGCTCCGCTTTTAGGGAGACAATTATGCTTGCGCCAGAACGCAAAAAACAAATGCGTGCGATTGGGCATCATCTAAAGCCGGTTGTACTTATCGGTGATAACGGAATGTCTACTGGATTACTTGAAGAACTTGACCGCGCCCTCGAAGATCATGAGTTGATTAAAGTCAAGGTGCATGCAGAACGTGATACCCGCAAGATTTTGATCGCTTCGTTGTGCGAGGAAACGGGCGCACATTGCGTGCAATCCACAGGCGCGATGGCTTTATTATTTCGCGCAGCTAAAAAGCCAAATCCCCGTCTTTCGAATCTAATCCGTCCAATCTAGCAATCATAAATGTTCAACAATATCTATTTCGTACTCGACGACACCCCCCGGTGTAGTCACTGCAACCACTTCTCCCTCTTCTTTTCCAATTAGTCCTCTAGCAATAGGCGAGGTTACAGAAATCTTTCCATTTTTCGCATCAGCTTCATCCTCACCAACAATCTGATAGCTGACCGATTGATCTGTATCTAGATTTATAAGTTTAACGGTCACGCCAAAAATGACTGTTCCGGTATTTTCAATTTGTGTTACGTCAATCACTTGAGCGTGGGAAAGCTTTGCCTCGATATCTTTTATTCTTCCCTCACAGAACCCTTGCTGCTCTCGCGCAGCATGATATTCAGCATTTTCTTTTAGATCACCATGCTCGCGCGCTTCAGCGATAGCCAAAACAATCCGTGGCCTCTCAATTTGTTTGAGACGCTGTAATTCTTCACGGAGAGCTAACTCTCCGACTTTGGTCATCGGTATCTTACTCATTCGAATCCTTATGGTTTCGTCCAACACACCTATGCAGATCTTGGAGCCTGCGAACGTCACGCTCTTTACCAAACATCAGCGCCCGAACAATCGATTCGCCACCAGCCAGAGTCGTCGTATAACATACCTTGCGATTAAGCGCCGAACGACGAATGGTTGCAGAATCCATAATCGCTTGTCGACCTTCAGTCGTATTTACAATAAAAGCTATAACGTCGTTTTTTATCATATCAACAATATTCGGTCGCCCCTCCATCACTTTATTCACGGGCTCGCAGGTAATACCCTCACTCTTCAGATATTTACAAGTACCACCGGTTGCAACCAGTTCAAACCCCATTTCAATAAGTTTCCGCGCGAGGGATCCTGTTCTCGATTTGTCTGCGTCCCGAACTGAAATAAACGCCTTACCAATAGACGGTAACCGGTCACCTGCCGCTATGTGCGCTTTTGCGAATGCTTCATCGAAACTATCACCTGTCCCCATGACCTCACCGGTTGACTTCATTTCAGGTCCAAGGATTGGGTCGACCCCCGGAAATTTGGCAAACGGGAAGACACTTTCTTTCACGCTATAGTGTGGTGGAATTAATTCCGAAGTGACGCCTTGTGAGTCAAGTGATGTGCCTGCCATACAACGAGCAGCAACCTTGGCAAGTGACACACCAATACATTTCGATACAAACGGAACCGTTCTAGAAGCACGAGGATTGACTTCAATCACATAAACATCCTCACCTTGGACCGCCATCTGAACATTCATCAAACCTATAACGTTTAGCTCTCGAGCCATCCGAATAACCTGCTCACGGATCTTGTCCTGAATATGTTTTGGAAGGCTATACGGGGGTAAGGAGCAGGCCGAGTCTCCTGAGTGAACCCCAGCTTGTTCAATATGCTCCATGATTGCACCGATCACGACGCGCTCGCTGTCACTCACAGCATCAACATCTACCTCGATAGCAGGATCAAGAAAGTGATCCAACAGGACCGGTGAGTCATCGCTAGCAACTACTGCATCCTGCAGGTAACGCTTCAGCTCGGTCATATTTGATACAACTTCCATAGCTCGACCACCGAGAACATACGATGGACGGACTACCAAGGGGAATCCGATATCTTCGGCCAATGAAAGGCCTTCTTCTAGGTTCTTCGCTGTTGCATTTGCTGGCTGTTTAAGTCCGAGTCTCATAACCATTTGCTGGAATCGCTCACGATCTTCAGCCCGATCAATCGCTTCTGGGGACGTTCCAATGATCGGCACACCAGCTGCCTCCAAATCACGGGCTAGCTTGAGTGGTGTTTGCCCACCAAACTGTACAATAACTCCTTTAGGCTTCTCGATATCTACGATTGCCAAAACATCCTCGAGTGTGACCGGCTCAAAAAACAAACGATCAGAGGTATCGTAATCAGTGGATACGGTCTCTGGATTACAGTTCACCATGATTGTTTCGTAACCGTCCTCACGCATTGCAAAGGCAGCATGCACACAGCAATAATCGAATTCAATGCCTTGACCAATTCGATTGGGTCCACCACCCAAAACCATGATTTTGTCTCGATTTGAGGGATTCGCTTCACATTCCTCTTCATAGGTTGAATAAAGATATGCCGTTGGCGTAGCGAACTCTCCAGCACAGGTATCAACACGTTTATAGACGGGACAAATCCCCAGCCTTATGCGACGCTCACGCAATTCTTTTTCAGACACGCCCAACAAAATAGCCAATCGCTGGTCTGAAAAACCCTTCCGCTTTAAACGCCGCATCGAGTCATGATCCAAATCCGATAAAGCTGTCTCGGAAAGGTTTGTCTCCTCCCAAATCAGGTCCTCAATTTGAGCAAGAAACCATGGATCGATCTTCGAAACTTGATAAAGTTCCTCAATACTCATGCCACTGCGAAACGCATCGGCAACACACCACAAACGAAGTGGGCCAGGATTAGCTAACTCATGGCGCATCGCCTGCTCTGCCTCATCAGAATCCCATTCAAAAGTTGGATCTAACCCGCAAACACCAATTTCTAATCCGCGAAGTGCTTTTTGCATTGATTCCTGAAAACTTCGGCCAATCGCCATCACCTCGCCCACAGATTTCATCTGTGTCGTCAATCGGTTGTCCGCTTGAGGAAACTTTTCAAAAGTAAAACGTGGAACTTTCGTAACTACGTAATCAATCGATGGCTCGAATGACGCTGGTGTAGCACCGCCGGTAATCTCATTCGCAAGCTCATCTAACGTATATCCGACAGCGAGCTTGGCAGCAATTTTTGCAATTGGAAAACCCGTGGCTTTTGATGCGAGCGCGGATGACCTTGACACGCGTGGGTTCATCTCGATAACAACCAAACGACCATCGCGCGGATTAACAGAAAACTGAACATTCGAACCACCGGTTTCAACACCAATCTCGCGTAACACCGCAATCGAGGCATTTCGCATGATTTGGTATTCTTTATCGGTCAAAGTCTGCGCAGGAGCAACAGTAATAGAATCGCCTGTATGAACACCCATCGGATCAAGATTTTCTATTGAACAGACTATGATGCAGTTATCCTTTCGATCCCGCACCACTTCCATTTCATACTCCTTCCAGCCGAGTAGCGATTCGTCAATCAACAGCTCATTTGTAGGAGACAGATCGAGACCACGCTCACAAATCTCCTCAAATTCTTCTCGGTTATAAGCAACACCACCGCCAGATCCACCCATAGTAAAGGAAGGACGAATAATGCATGGATATCCGAGGTCATCGGAGGCTGCTCGCGCTTCATCCATAGTATGCGCAATATGACTCCTTGGCGTATCAAGCCCAATCGTCTTCATAGCTTTATCGAAACGATCCCGATCTTCAGCCTTATCGATTGCGTCGGCATTGGCGCCAATTAACTGCACACCAAATTGTTCAAGAATACCTTTACGGTCAAGATCGAGCGCGCAATTTAATGCAGTCTGTCCCCCCATCGTAGGAAGCAAAGCGCTCGGGCGTTCTTTTTCAATGATCTTGGCAACGGACTCCCAACGAATTGGTTCAATATAAGTGGCGTCTGCCAAAAGTGGATCGGTCATGATCGTTGCTGGGTTTGAATTCACCAAAATAACCCGATAGCCCTCTTCTCGCAGCGCCTTACATGCTTGAGCACCTGAATAGTCGAACTCACAGGCCTGCCCGATGACAATTGGACCAGCGCCAATGATGAGGATCGATTGAAGATCGGCACGTTTTGGCACTAGTGAGCTTCCATATTCAGGATGAATTGGTCGAATAGAGATGCCACATCATGTGGACCAGGACTCGCTTCTGGATGACCCTGAAAACTAAATGCAGAAGTATCTGTGCGGGAGATCCCCTGAAGAGACTGATCGAAAAGAGATTTATGGGTCACCTTAAGATTAGACGGAAGAGAAACTTCATCAATCGCAAATCCATGATTTTGGCTTGTAATCATCACAAGACCAGTCTCGAGATCCTGAACAGGATGATTAGCACCGTGGTGGCCAAATTTCATTTTTCTTGTTCTAGCCCCCGAGGCTAGACCAAGCAATTGATGCCCCAAGCAAATACCAAAAATTGGAATTCGCGTGGCCAAAATCTGTTGGATTGCCTCTATCGCATAAGTACAGGGCTCTGGATCGCCAGGGCCATTAGACAGAAATACTCCATCCGGGTTCATGGCTATGACATCAATTGCTGGCGTTGTCGCTGGAACGACTGTTAGTCCACAACCTCGATCATCAAGCATGCGTAAGATATTGTGTTTAACGCCAAAGTCGTAAGCCACGACATGAAATCGAGGATCTGATTTTTGGACATGGCCTTTACCCAATTGCCATGATCCACCAGCCCACTTATAGCTGGCCTTAGTTGTGACTTCTTTCGCCAGATCCATGCCGGCCAAGCCTGGGAAAGCAGATAGCAAGTTCCTCGCTTTTTCCAGTCCCGCCTTAAAACACGCATCTTCACCGGCAAGAATCACACCAGATTGAGAGCCCTTATCCCTCAAGATTCGGGTGAGCTTTCTGGTGTCAATGTCACAGATTCCGACCACACCCGAGATTTTCAAGTATGAATCTAACGCCTGATTCGCTCGGAAATTGCTGTGCAAAAAGGGTAAATCACGAATAATCAGCCCGCCAGCGTGAACGACCGAGGACTCCTCATCCTCTGGGTTAACACCAACATTTCCAATATGCGGATATGTCAATGTAACAAGCTGCTTGGCATATGACGGATCGGTCAGTATTTCCTGATAACCTGTCATAGCTGTATTAAAAACGACCTCGCCGACGGACATTCCATCCGCCCCAATGGAGCGGCCTACGAACTGATTGCCGTCTGAGAGTAATAAAATTGCAGGTGGGTTCAACCGGGAGTCCTCTGTCTCGACAGACTCGGCAGACGCCGAGCGATTGAAGTGATAGTTTAGGGAAATCGCACTGAGAAGTCTATCGAAGCCTGACGGTTTTATTCAGATACCGAGGACATCCTTCATCGAATAAAGGCCCGGTGGTTGCTGAGAAGCCCACACGGCCGACCTTACGGCACCATTAGCAAACGTTCTCCGATTCGAAGCCTTGTGCGTGATCTCGACACGCTCACCATCTGCAGCGAAAAGCACCGTGTGATCACCGACTACATCACCACCTCGAACGGTTGCAAAGCCAATCTGCTCACGAGGTCTCACACCTGTTTGCCCTTCGCGACCGAAGACAGCCGACGTTTCAAAATCACGGTCGAGAGCATGTGCAACGACTCGTCCGAGAGCCAGTGCCGTCCCGCTGGGCGAGTCGACCTTATGGCGATGATGCGCCTCGATTACTTCGATATCAGCTGTATCCCCGAAGACACGTACAGCCCGATCGAGCAGATCAAAGATAACATTAACACCCACACTGAAGTTTGGTGCATATACCACAGGAATCGTTTTTGCGGCCTCCGAGATGTTTTTTTCCTGATCAGAAGAAAATCCTGTCGTTCCAATAACACAGGGCACCCTATGGTTCACGCACCAAGAAAGGTGGTTAATCGTTGAATCAATTGTAGTAAAGTCGATGACAACCGGCCCGTGATCAGAAAAAGCCTCTAGCGAATCATGAATCGGCGCTTCAATCTTTTTTTTTCCAACCAGCTCGCCAGCATCCGCACCAATTAAGGTGGAGCCGGAACGTACAGTCCCGCCAATCAGCACCGCATCGATAGTTTCGATGGTAGCCTCAATGAGTGCACGCCCCATCCGCCCTGATGCACCTGCGATTACAATCGACACCATTAAAACTTCATCTCATCAAAAAAGGATCTCACGCTATCAAACCATCCTTCGCGTTTTGGCGCATGCGTTTTATGGTTGAGGGTATCATGCAGCTCCTCGAGCAACTCACGCTGCTTTGCCGTCAGGTTTATGGGCGTTTCAACAGAAACTCGACACAACAAATCGCCCTGAGCCCCCCCGCGCACCGGCTTCACCCCTTTAGCTCTCACCCGAAATAATTTACCTGACTGCGTCCCCGCTGGAACCTTAAGCTTGACCCGACCATCTAGGGTCGGCACTTCAAGCTCACCACCCAAGGCCGCGTCCGTAAATGAAATAGGAACTTCACAGTACAAGTCTTTGCCGTCCCGGGTAAAAATCCGGTGCTCTTTAGCATTCACTTGGACATAGAGATCACCAGCCGGTCCACCACTAACCCCCGCCTCGCCTTCGCCTGATAAACGAACACGATCACCGGTATCGACACCAGCGGGAATTTTGACGGATAACCTTTTTGTTTCCTCTTTACGACCTTGGCCACGGCAATCGCTGCAAGGATCAGTTATCACTTTTCCCTGTCCATGACATCGTGGGCAGGTCTGCTGGATCGCGAAGAATCCTTGCTGCATCCGCACCTGACCTTGGCCATTACAAGTCTGGCAGGTTTTTGGAGCCGATCCAGGCTTCGCACCAGAACCTTTACAGGTAGCGCACTCTGCAAGACGCGGGACCCGAATGGTCTTTTCTACGCCAAACACGGCTTCTTCGAGAGTCAGATCCAGTGTGTATCTAAGATCACTTCCGCGTTGCACAGAAGAGCGGCCACCTCCCCCGGGGGCTGCGCCGCCAAAAATGTCTCCAAATACATCGCCGAAGATATCCGAGAAGCTTGCGCCGCTGCTGTGGAACCCACTGCCAGGGCCGCCCATACCACCCTCAAAAGCGTCATGGCCATAACGGTCGTAAGCGGCCCGCTTTTCAGCATCCGATAAAATCTCGTAGGCTTCCGATAACTCCTTGAATTTGGCTTCTGCCTCAGCATCGCCCGGATTACGATCCGGGTGACACTTCATTGCAAGGCGACGGTAGGCTTTTTTGAGATCAGAATCTGAGGCACCCTTCGATACCCCTAGAGTCTCATAACAGTCGCGCTTGGACACTCAGATCTCCCACCATGAGAATTGAGTCGTTCGACTCACTTCTTTTCGTCGTCCTTTACTTCCTCAAACTCGGCATCAACGACATCATCCTCTGGTTCTGGTGACCCAGTATCGGCGGCTGTATCGCCCGCACCAGCATCGGCAGCAGCGTACAGCTTCTCTGCAATCTTGGCAGAAGCTTCGGTCAGAGCAGTTGTCTTTGCTGTGATTGATTCTTTGTCCTCAGTTTTGAGTGCTTCCTCAAGCTCGGTAATGGCTGCTTCGACGGGCGCTTTTTCGTCCGCAGATAACTTTTCACCTGCCTCATCCATCGATTTTTTTGTCGCATGAATCATTCCATCGGCTGAGTTCCGAGCATTGATAAGTTCTTCAAACTGCTTATCGGCATCTGCATTAGCTTCAGCATCCTTAACCATTTTTTCGATTTCTTCATCAGATAACCCAGAAGAAGCCTTGATCACGATTGATTGCTCTTTGCCTGTGGCTTTGTCCTTTGCCGATACATTTAGGATACCGTTCGCATCGATATCAAATGCAACCTCAATCTGAGGCATCCCACGCGGAGATGGAGGAATATCTGCCAAATCAAATCGGCCCAGTGACTTATTCTGCCCTGCCTGTTTACGCTCCCCCTGCAGCACATGGATGGTGACGGCCGTTTGATTATCCTCAGCGGTCGAAAATACTTGGGTTTTGTTCGTCGGAATCGTAGTATTTTTTTCGATTAAAGCAGTCATCACACCACCCATAGTCTCGATGCCGAGAGAGAGCGGCGTAACATCGAGTAGTAAGACATCTTTAACATCACCTGATAAAACCGCGCCCTGAATAGACGCTCCCATCGCGACCGCCTCATCTGGGTTGACATCGCGGCGAGGCTCTTTTCCAAAAAATGCTTTAACTTTTTCCTGTACCAAAGGCATGCGGGTCTGACCACCAACCAGAATCACATCGTTAATTTCAGACGTTGAATGGCCCGCGTCCTCAAGTGCCTGCTTAACTGGCGCTAAGGTGCGTTCTACTAAATCTTCGACCAAAGACTCAAGCTTTGCGCGGGTTAATTTCAAATTGAGGTGCTTCGGGCCTGAGGCGTCAGCCGTGATGTAGGGAAGATTCACGTCGGTCTGCTGACTTGACGATAGCTCGATCTTGGCTTTTTCTGCCGCCTCTTTGAGACGCTGCATCGCCAAAGGATCTCCTTTGAGGTCCATTCCCTGATCCTTTTGAAAAGAATCAGCCAAGTAATCAATCACCCGGAGGTCAAAGTCTTCGCCACCGAGGAACGTATCGCCGTTCGTCGACAACACCTCAAATTGATGTTCGCCATCAACCTCTGCAATCTCAATAATTGAAATATCGAACGTTCCACCGCCCAGATCGTAGACGGCAATAACGGAATCTCCACGCGCTTGGTCCATTCCGTAAGCCAATGCTGCGGCGGTTGGTTCGTTAATAATACGCTTAACGTCCAACCCAGCTATCTTGCCCGCGTCCTTCGTCGCTTGCCGCTGACTATCATTAAAATATGCGGGCACCGTGATCACTGCCTCTGTCACCGCTTCGCCCAAATAATCCTCAGCAGTTTTCTTCATCTTCTTCAAAACTTCAGCGGAAATTTGTGGCGGAGCGAGCTTGTCGCCGTTGACTTCAACCCAGGCATCACCGTTATCAGCGCCCACGATTTTATAGGGCACCATTTTAATATCTTTCTGAACCACGTCGTCACTAAACTTACGACCGATGAGTCTCTTGACTGCAAACACGGTGTTGTTCGGGTTAGTAACCGACTGACGTTTCGCTGGCTGCCCAACTAAAATTTCATCGTCCGTGTACGCGATGATTGAAGGTGTTGTCCGGTCGCCCTCGGCGTTCTCAACTACCCGAGGCTTGCCTCCCTCCAATACAGCTACGCAAGAATTTGTCGTCCCAAGATCGATTCCGATGATCTTTCCCATGGTTATGCCTCTCTGTCCTTCCATGCCCGGATGCCCGGATTAATAACTATGTTTATTGCGGTTTTTTAACCGTGTTCAAGTCTTCAGTTCGCTTTCGGCTTAGTAACCACGACCATTGCTGCCCGAATCACTCGCCCCTCCAATTTGTAGCCCTTCTGCATCACAGCCGTCACCGTGTTTGGTTCCTGGCCCTCCGACTCGACCATACTCATCGCCTCGTGTTGTTGTGGATCGAAACGTTCACCAGCCGGGTCAACGACCTCGACACCGTGCCTTGATACTGTGTCAAGCAACAGCTTATGGGTCATCTGAGTTCCCTCGAGCATAGCCATATCAAATCCATCTGTTGTGGCAGCTAATTCTAGTGCCCGTTCCATCGAGTCAAGAACAGCTAGGAGGTCCTTGATGAACTTTTCAATCGCATATTTGTGAGCGTTCTCGATGTCGCGCTCTGCTCGACGGCGGACATTCTGTACATCGGCTTGACTACGAAGTAGCGCCTCTTTCAGCTCTTCTAACTGAGTTTCTAAACTCGCACTATCGTCGGTATCGCGGGAAATTTCGGCGCTTTGTTCAACATTCTCATCAACTTCTACCGCCCCCCGCTCTTGCTCCTCATCGACTTCAGACTCATCCGCTGTGTCTGTCGTGACGCCATCTTTTTTTGATGATGATTCGTCAATCATATTCCCCTCCATGTTTGTCCTGCGAGTGAGATACGCTAAGCTAGGAATCGCTTGTATAAGGTCAGATCGCCGAGTTTCAACAGATAAACAAATGCTCTTACAACTGAATGTTAAAAATTTAGCTACCCTAGCTTCGGTTGACCTGGAGTTGACCAGAGGCTGTATCGCCGTGACCGGTGACACGGGGGCAGGTAAATCACTGATTCTAGATGCTCTTGAACTCGCACTCGGCGCCCGCGCGGACACGGGACTTGTCCGCGCCGGGACCGAGAGGGCTCAAATAATCGCAGAGTTTGATATCGCGCGCTTGCCGTCTGCTAAGAATTGGCTCCGTGCTAACGAGCTCGATCAGGACGATGAGTTAGTGCTTAGACGTACGCTGAATTCGGAGGGCCGGTCAAAGGCTTACGTGAATGGCACCCCGATCTCTACATCGCAACTGAGAGAACTATCTGAACAGCTGGTTTTGATGCACACGCAGCATGCAAACCAAAAATTGTTACAACCTAAACATCAACTCGAACTACTCGACGAGTTTGCAGATCAGGGCCAGGGGCGTACTGCATTTGAAACCGCTTACCACGAATGGATGAGTGCGTCGTCCACGTTACAGACCTTGAAAGCTGACGCATCAAAAGCAAACACGGAACGGGAGCTATTAGGATTTCAGGTTGAAGAACTCAATACGTTTAACCTTAAACATGGCGAATTCGAGCAGCTCGATCAAGAGCAACGCCAGCTTGCGTCTGGCGACACATTTATCCGCGTAACAGAGCACTCGCTCGCGCTACTTTCAGGAGACGACACTGGCGGCATCATCAACCACACCGAAAGATTGCTAACCGATATTAATCAAATCGCAGACGGTCATAGCCGACTCCAAAATGCTTCCATGTTACTCGATGAAGCAGCTATTGCACTCGGCGAGGCGAGAAACGAAATACAGCACGCACGAGACCAATTTGACCTCGACCCGGAGCGCCTTCTGTTTGTTGAAGACCGTCTTGCTCAGATATTTCAGCTTGCCCGCAAACATAAGGTTGAACCAGAGCAATTGGTCCAACATCATGAGGGTCTTAAGTCACGCCTTGAGGGTATTGCCGAAGCTAGTGATCGTATCCCAAGGCTTGAAAGTGAAGTCGCACACCTTGACTCAGTTGCTCACCAAAGAGCAACTGAGTTGACAGCGATTCGATTAGCAGCAGCGGAACAACTTTCTAAAAAGGTAACCACCAATTTCCATGGGCTTGGCATGGAGCATGGGGCACTTGACATCAAATTGATCCCAAACGACACACTGAAGGCGACTGGTGCAGAGACGATTCAGTTTTTCTTCCAGCCAAATCCCGGACAACAAGGTGGGCCCCTTTCGAAAATCGCATCGGGTGGTGAGTTGTCCAGGGTAAGTCTAGCCATTCAAGTCATAGCGGCGACCAGATTAGCCACGCCAACTCTGGTTTTTGACGAGGTGGACGTTGGTATTGGAGGGAAGACTGCAGCCAAAGTTGGCAAGCTACTCACCGAACTCGGTTGTAATTCACAGGTTCTAGTCGTCACGCACCAGCCACAGGTCGCCGGCCAGGCAGATCAACATCTGCATGTGCAGAAACAATCAGATTCAGATATCACGATCTCAAAAGCGTACCTGCTCGATCGCGAACAACGTATCGATGAAATCGCCAGAATGTTAGGGGGTCATTTCATCACCGACCGCACTCGCTTGGCGGCGGCTGAATTACTACGTGGCTAACCAACAATTAGTTGGCTCGCGGCCCAGTAGTAGAGCGGTATACCTACGATTATATTAAACGGAAATGTGAGTCCGAGTGAAAGGCCAAGGTAAAGACTCGGGTTCGATTCTGGCAGGGCGTGCTTCAACACGGCTGGAACCGCTATGTAAGACGCCGACCCAGCCAGTACAGCCAAAAGTGTGGCGTTGGCAACCGACAAACCCCCTACCCAGGAAAGCAATAACGCTATTGACGCATGAGTGATCGGCGCAAGCACCCCATAAAATGCCAAACGCTTGGGAACGTTACGCAAGTCTGTGAGCCTTTTCGCCGTAGCAACCCCCATGTCCAGGAGAAAGAACGCGAGCATGCCTTTGAAAATCATACCCGTGAAGGGATCCATGATTGTTTTACCAGAACCACCGGTGATGATTCCAATCACCATAGCACCTAATAATAAAATCTGAGCGCCCTCAGTAAAGGATTCCTTAAGAACGGCCGACAGCCCAGCATGCTCTTGCCGCGCCTCTTGGCTCCGATACAAATTTGCCATCAGAATTGCAAAGATGATCGCTGGAGATTCCATGAGCGCCATCGCCGCCGCCATGTGGCCACCATATTCGAGACCATTGGTCTCCAAAAACTGAGTCGCAGTGATGAATGTTACAGCGGATACCGAACCATAGGTGGCAGAAATCGCAAGTGCATCCAGTGGTTTAATAACACGCGTCAATAGCACAAAACTCAAAGTTGGGATTGCTAACGCCAACCCTACTGCGAACATTAAATCTCTCAAAATCGTAGGATTAAAACCACTCTCAGCTAGCGAAAACCCGCCCTTCAAACCGAGCGCCATTAGCAGATAAAGAGACAGAAAACGCGCTATAGCACCGGGCACTTCAAGATTTGAGCGGACAAGACCGGCGAATAATCCGAGGATAAAAAAGAGAACACTTGGGTCTAGAAGAGGGCTCGATTCCATTAGGTTTGCATAATACAATCAGCATTAGGACACGTAACGTAAATCACATGCGTATGGTCGACTATCTCGAAACCGTGGTCTGTGGCTATTTTCTCCTGCAATGCCTCAATCTCAGGACTGACATATTCAATCACTCTGTGACATCGAATACAGACCATGTGATCGTGATGATCATCTGGCTTCAACTCGAAGACGCTTGTCGTTGCGTCAAACTGATGGCGCTCCACCAGTCCTGCCTCTTCAAATTGAGTTAAGACACGGTAAATCGTTGCTAGATTAACCTCTATGCCCGATTCATGGAGTTTTCGATAAACAACCTCAGCCGACATATGCTCACCTTCGTTGGACAGCAAGAGTTGCAACACATGAATTCTTGGCAGCGTCGCTTTTAAACCTACTTTTTTCAATTCGTCAGTTTCGTATTGCATGATCAATGGACTCATTTGCTAGTCATCTTTATCATTCTGCCAAGAATTTCCGTAGGAAGATATTAATGCGCCCGATTTCCACCCACATTATTTTGGCCACGCTTGTACTAGCAGGGTGCAGTTTTCCAGGCATCCACAAGGATAAAGTAAAGCAAGGAAATCAGCTAATCATCGAGCGGGTTGAGCGCTTGGAAATAGGTATGACCAGGGATCAGGTTCAGTTCCTCTTAGGATCACCAATCACAGTTAACACTTTCAATCCAAACCGCTGGATTTATTTGGAGCGCATAGATTTCGACGGGAAGGTCCAAAAAAATAATTATCTGATTATAAATTTTAAGGACGATCTAGTTTTTGATTTTCAGCGCGAGTCCGGCGGTTCTCCTTCGGATCCGCTATCAAAGATCGATACAACTCCACCCGATCGCCCGGATGAAGGATCGTGGTGGTGGCCTTTTTAACACGGACACCAAATACACCCATTGGAATTGTTTTAAGATCAATTTCAGGGAAAAGTTCAGCCAGACCGGACTGCTCTGCAGCCTGGTAAACAGTCGTGCCTTCACCCACATCTAAATCAATCACGTGCTGGCGATCAGCCTTTGCATAAACCACCTTTATATTCACGAGTCATTGTCCATAAAGCTGATCCGCACGATCGCAGAATGCATCAACCAAGCTGCCAGCAATTTGCGAGAATATTGCGCCGATCGCCACAGCGATCAGACGGCCCGCGAATTCAAATTCAAGGTCCAGACAGACGCGACAAGCGTCTGATCCAACAGCTTCGAAGCGCCAATGACCTCCGAGCGATTTGAACGGACCCTCGACTAGCGATAGATCAATACGGTCCGGTGGCGTCAGAGTGTTCTTGGTTGTAAAAAATTGCCGAATACCACCCTTCTGTATGCACAATTCTCCGATAATTGTACGGTCTGTTGCCTCGACAACGCGGGCGCCGCCGCACCACGGTAAAAATTCTGGATACCGTTCAAAGTCATTAACCAAGTCAAACATTTGTTCTGGAGTATGAGACACTACTGCGCTCCGTGAAATTTTAGGCATCCGTTCCTCAACCATTTGACCAACCGATAAATATACGTAAAGTCGCGCGCCATGGCCAAAAAATCTAAAAGCAACAGTAACCAAATCGCGCAAAATAAGCGCGCAAGATTTGACTATCATATCGATGAAACATTCGAGGCTGGCATGCAACTCCATGGCTGGGAAGTGAAATCTATAAGAGCCGGCAAAGCCAATCTGAGCGATACCTACGTTATCGTCCGGAATGGTGAGGCGTTCCTGTTGAATTCACAAATCACTCCGCTCGAATCCGCATCAACGCACGTTATAGCGGACCCAACTCGTACCCGAAAGTTACTTTTGCATAAGAAAGAATTAGCAACGATTCACGGCGCTCTCAGTCAGAAAGGGCATGCATGCGTTCCGTTGGAAATGTATTGGAGGGGTCCTTTGGTAAAAATAAAAATTGGGCTCGCGCGCGGGAAGAAGCAGCATGATAAGAGAAATGCCATTCGGGACCGTGAGTGGAACATTGAAAAGCAACGTGCCGTGCGACACCGGGCTCGCTAGTGACAGAAACTGACTGGGCGAAACTGGCCCTTCTCTGTCTCGCGGGAGCCGCATCTCCCGGTCTGTCATGGCTGCTGATTTTATCAATGTCGGCGGCTCGGGGCATACGGGTTGGCATAAGTGGAGCCCTCGGGCATGGGCTTGGGATCACAATCTTTGCCTTGACCACTGTCTTCGGACTCTCTGCGCTGCTAATTGCGATGCCCGAGCTTACGACAGCTCTCACACTCGCAGGCGTCTTACTGCTTCTTTATTTCGGATACCAGCTAACCACTGCCCATCCACCGGTCTTGCCCGAGCGATTGACCACACAAGGAGGATTCATCGCCGGTTTTTTTATCGCCATTGTAAATCCGAAGGTTTTGGTTTTTTTCTTAGCTGTATTTGGGCCTTTCGTCGAACCAACACATTCTGTAAAAACACAACTTTCGATGGGCGCTCTCGCCGGTGGAATTGATGCACTCGTTTACATATGCGTCGCCGTCACCGGGATGGCGTTGAGACAGGTACTCGACGCAAACCGCATTCGACTCATCAATCGACTTATTGGGTACTTTCTTATTCTCTCAGGACTCTGGATTTTCATCCAAGAGATTTCAAATTTAATCAAAATGGTCGATAATTGAAATTAAGGGGACGATATGGATTCGACGCCGGTTACAAAACCAAATGTGCATGTCGAGTAGTTCTACAGTGCTCGTTAACCCAACTGTGGACTCGTTAGCTATAACTGCCAACGACGAAAACTACGCTCTAGCAGCATAAGCTAGACCCTGGATCGAGATCGTCTCTGGTCTTTATCAACAGGGTTCGAAACAGAGACTCGCTTCAACGCTGTGTTCGGGGTTGAGAAGCTAAATTTTTAACCGGACTCGGGAAGGCGATCCCTGTGCGTTGGGAGACCCGGACCTAAATTAAAAAACGCGACTAAGCATGTAGAGCGTTTGGCAGCGGACTGACGGACGCGGGTTCAAATCCCGCCGTCTCCACCACACATTAAAATCAGG
>CAJWIY010000033.1 GCA_913042205.1 uncultured Gammaproteobacteria bacterium | reverse complement strand
TCCCAGCAATTTTGATAATTATAATCTCTGTCTGGTCTCTGACTGTCGCCCAAAATATTCAGTTACTGGATGTGCGACAACTTTTTATGACTAACGAGTATTCAGAGGTCTTTCTGGACCTAGAAGAACCGCTAGCCATCGGTACTTGGGAGACTCTTCGAAAGCTAATTTAGCTGTCATAGTGAGCGGAATAGCCAGTAGGATTCCGACGATTCCGAGTAGCCAGCCCCAGAAAACCAGGGAGAGGAAAACGACCATGGGTGAAAGTCCGAGACCCTGACCCTGCAGCCTTGGTTCGATAATTTGACCGAGCCCAATGTTGACCCCCAGATACACAAGGGTTGTAAGGCCAGCTGAACCGAGGCCAAATTCAAGAAACGCCAAGATCACTGCCGGGACGCCTGCTAGGATTGACCCGAGGGTTGGAATGTAGTTCAGAAGGAATGCGAGTAGGCCCAAAACAAACGGGAAATCAACCCCCTCCGACAGAAGAAATCCAGTAACTGCCACCCCTGTTATCACACCTATGAGCGTTTTTATAAGTAAATATTGATTTAGGTGTCTCATAAACTGTGTGAATGAAACAAATGGCTCATGCTCCCCTCGCTCGAACGCGACACGGACTTTCTGTGGCATCGACGCAGCTTCCATTAAAATGAAGACAACGATTAACAGAATGAGAAAACCATTGGTCAGAAGGGCGCCCAACGCAGTCAACAGATTCGATAGAAGCGTAAAGACACCCGAGGTGTTCAGGGTTTGACGCAGCTGATTTGCATCGATAGGGATGTCGTAGCTGGCAGCGATAACCCACAGAGATTCAAGTTGGTCATTCAGGCGAGCTTCATAAATCGGAGCCGCCGCACTAAATGCATTTACCGATCCACCTACTACAGCACTCAATCCAGCGACGATAGACAGAAGAAAAACCAATACGATTATTACCGAAAGGACGTTCGGGACACCGCGGTGCTTGAGACTGATCGAAAGTGGTGCCGAGATTAGTGCAACGAACAACGCGACCAGCAAGGTCACGATAATCGCGCTGGCCGACTTAATGCCTGCTATGACTACTACAAAGGCGGCCAGATTAAACAGCCAACGTTCTCCAGAGTTCACTCGAATCCCTCATCAATAAGTATCTGATCGAGATGTTAACAAAGAAGCCTGATAGAGGTACTGAGTAATTAGACGAACTTGTGTTTTTATTATTCGAAGAATGCTTAATTTCTTAGCGTAGGGCTTATCTACGAATTCCACGAATCGATGGTCAGTTGCTAGGGGATGGTCGGCTTTGTCAATTCTTATCCTTCTGATCAGCCTTGATACGGAAATTAATCACCATCCTAGGTAGATACCAATAATTCCGTAGGTTAAGCCGATTATTAGTAGCGAATATATGAGGCCCTTTAAAAATATGACGCTGGAAAAAGGGTGGGAATCACCAGGCTCTTGCTCAAAAGCGGGTTTCCTGCCGGTAAGCATACCTCGGATTAGCGGCTGCTTCATTACGGTGACATGCCAGATTATAGCAATAAGGTGGACACCAATAAGTGCGAGCAAGAGATCACTCAAAATGGGGTGGATAGTACCTGCGAGACTTACCATGGCCGATGGTAATAATGGGGCAAGAGGTCCATAAAATAAAATATCATCCGAGGACGACATACCAGTAAATGCGGTAAGTATTATTAGCACCAAAAAAAGATAAACTGCTAGCCCACCAATCGCGGAATGACCCGGAACTTTTTCGGGTTGCCGCATTAGAACCCTTTTAAGACTTTCCTTTGCGCGCGCTGGATTCGGGGGTGGGAAACTCGAGAATCGAGCATATTTCGGACCAATAAAGCCCCAGAGGACCCGGAAAAGAACCCATCCACTAAGCAATATCCCAACCGTGGCATGTGCATCGACGTATTCTGCATCTCCCCCAGATATCTGCTGGAACAAAATACCTACAACAATCAACCAATGGCCAAGCCGTACCCAAATATCCCAAACAGGAATCGTCTTTTGCATCTTTAACCCCAACAGGCACAAGTTAGCGAAGAAATCACAAACTCACGACCGTAAGTAAAGAAAGCCATTAGCTCAAGGCAACGTCGATGATTTGTTTGCTCTCTGTCATGAACCACGGGTAGCAAATTTGTAATTAACTTACAAAATATTGTAGGACAAGGAGCCCATTATTTTCCCTCAGAATTCGGCCATTAGGTAAATTATGTGTCATTCTCTGCACAGAGAAGTGGAGAAACGCGTATTCGCGTATTGGAGGACTCGCGTTTCATGGATGAAAGGTTTCAACGGATTGAGGTGGGATATGCTTGTACTGACACGACGCGTGGATGAATCGATTCGTATCGGCGATGACATCCGTATCACTGTAGTCAAAATTAAGGGGACGCAACAGATTTGCGTTGGGGTTGACGCCCCCCGAGATGTACCAGTGCTTAGAGAAGAGCTGCTAATCGATCGTAGTGAGCTTGCCGACGAGCCGGAGTCTTCAAACTCGTAAATCAAACCCAACGTGATATAACAGTTCGCGTATCATAAGAATTCTTTTGATACGCGGATACTGGCGTGCAATCAAAAAACGTACTTTTTATTCGACCAGGCTTGTCTCTGCTGGTTATACCTAACTGGTTGTCACAACAAGAGAGTGATGATTTGGTGATCGATTTGCTTAACTGTCTTGATTGGTCACAAGGGGCAATTCGTCTGTTCGGTCGGAACATTGACGAACCGAGAATCACTAGTTGGTGTGGCGATGTACCCTACACTTACTCAAACCGTGAATTAGTGCCGAAACCTTGGCCGATAAACCTAGTCAAAATTCGAGATGCATTGGACCACCTGCTCACCTGCCAAGAAATTCAGACGCAACACGGTTTAAACCACTGTTTATTGAATTACTATCGGGCGGGTACTGACTCCATGGGTTGGCACCGAGATAATGAACCAGAGCTTGGGAGGCATCCTGTGGTTGTCTCATTGTCCCTAGGTGAACCGCGTCGATTTCGTCTGAAGTCCAGAATTAATAAAGCAATACCCCCCCTTACCTTTGATTTAGGACATGGTGATCTGTTAGTCATGTACGGGACGACACAAGAGTATTGGGAGCATGCGCTGGTAAAGACAAAAAAAATAGTTGGTGGGAGAATGAATCTTACTTTTCGTTCAGTCAGTATCTTATGAGTCGCAGTATTTTGTGCGTATTACATCAGGCGCATTCGACCACGGGGCAGGTCGGAGTCGCCTTGAGACAGCTTGGTCACCGAGTGCAAGTAGTGCGTCCCCTGATTGGACAAAGTATGCCACGACAGATACGTAAGTTTGACGGAATGATTGTGTTTGGCGGGCCCATGAGCGCCAATGACGATCATATACCTGGGATTTCCACCGAACTTCGGGCCATTGAGCGATGGATGCATACGGATCGGCCGGTGTGGGGGATCTGTCTGGGGGCTCAATTAATGGCTCGAGTTCTTGGATCAGAGATATATAGTCATCCAGCAAACCAGGTCGAGGTTGGTTGGTATTCGATTAACCCAGTGGGCCACGGTAAACGAATTTTCGGTACGTTAACACATGTCTACCAGTGGCACAGGGAAGGGTTTGACTTACCGGATGACTGCACACGGCTGGCGTTCGGGGGGGTAATGGGGTCCTTCCGAGAACAGGCTTACATGGCTGGTCAACATGCTTTCGCGACACAATTTCATCCAGAAATGTACCCGAAAATGATGAATACTTGGTTGGCCCGTGCCGGGCACATGACTGACTTACCGGGAGCAATGCAGATCGATAGTCATCGGAGCGGATTGGCCAGATTCTATCAAAAGCAATCGTCATGGCTTAAACGGACGCTAAATCTTTGGTTAGACTCGATGCTTTAAAAGCGAGGTGGCCAAAGATTCTGGTGTATATGTCGATATTAAAATCAGACAAGTAAGGCTTCGATTATAGGGATTTAACTTTCATGCACGGGTTACTGCTAGTTACTGCAATACTTACCACAGCGTTTTTGATTTATGGTCTATATCAGTTGAATCAAAGAGTGGTACGACTCGAGGATAGGAAGCGCCAGATTGCGTTTAATAACTCAGCCGATCAGCATGTTTTTAAAATGAGAGCTCGTGAATCGACTGATGACATTTTCAATGATCTGCAGGGTGAGGAATTATTTTACGCTATGGTCGGTGAGCGGCATCAGGAGATCGTCTTTTCAGATGATGCGAGAAAACGTTATAAATTGATTATTCGGAAGCATATTCTTGAAGTGCTTGAGAAGGCCAAAGAGGGTGAACCCACACTTGATTCTGGCGCGATTATCCGGACACTTAGAGGGTCAGTTCATTCGTGGCTTCCACAGGATGTTATAGGTCCGCTCTTAATCCAAGGCGGTGTACTTGCCAATAATCCGAAAGATGAGCAAGCAGTTCAGTCGATTCAGGAAATCATTGATCGTTTGTACGCACAACTCGGTTATAAAACGCCTGATGACTTGCTTGGCTTAAAAGAAGACTATCTGCCAAATTCTCCGGTCGAAACACAAAAAGGGCAAAACACCTCGTCCACGGCCGATGTTTTGACTTAACAAAATTTCATTTGAATTTGATGTAAAAAAATATGGCTTGAAGCCTTGATTTTGTGATTGGTTACTAATGGCTCGATTCGCTAGGTCTCTCTTGTTTTCAGAAGGTTAGGCGAACAGGCACTGCTTAAACAGTGCCTGACTGGGTTCAGCCTTCTGGGTTTGCCTTGATGCGGTGAATCTATTAATCCGCCCCATTGAACTCCTCCTCTTCAGATAACCTAATCCCAAGCGTGCAGCTGATAAGCCCGTAAACTTTCAGGTCCCCTGATACAGTGATAGCAAAGTCCACAATCGTTCCGATCAGTTGAGCCATAAACGATGCATTACCTAGTCCACCGAAAGCGGCCGTTCTAAAGATTCCACAGGCTAATTTAACCCGAACGCCACAGACACCACGAGTGCCCGAACCCCTAGAATATAGTCAATTTTTTTGAGTTGAGTACCAAACGAATAGCCAAACAAAAATGCCTCCAGCCACTAGCCCTGTTACCAGAGCCCCGAGCGGGTGGAAAACATCTGAGCCAGCGCAAACCGCAACGAGTCCTGCAAGCGGCCCGTTATGGATAAATCCAGGATCATTTTTTCCGATAATCAATGCAGCGAGGATTCCACCGACCATAGCCATCTATGGGCCTCCTCGCCCACATTTGGTTCAATGTGCGCGGATTTGGTACGGAATTTATGTGGCTTATGTGTTTCAGCGAAATATGTAAAAAAAAAGGCGGGTTATCCCCGCCCGAAGATCGCAACTGTAAAGCTATGCAGCGGATTGCTTTGATGTTTTCTGAGTCATCCAAGATATGGTCGTGTCGAGCATCCTGTTTGAAAAGCCCCACTCGTTGTCATACCACGACAAAACTTTTGTGAGCCCTCCTAGCACCTTAGTATGGTTGAGGTCCACGATCGAACTCGCGGGGTTGTGGTTAAAATCTTGGCTGACTAGTGGTAGAGAGTTCGTAGTCAAAATACCTCCCGGACTCTCAGTGGCTGCCTTCTGAATCGCGTGGTTAACTTCGTCCGTTGAAGCGTCGTTCTTCAGTCGGCAGGTGAGATCCACCAATGACACATTGATGGTAGGTATGCGCACTGCCATGCCATCAAGACGTCCATTGAGATGGGGCAGTACTAAACCAACCGCGGCAGCGGCGCCGGTTTTGGTTGGAATCATTGAATGACCGGCGGCTCGAGCGCGATACAGGTCGGTGTGATAAACATCGGTTAACTTTTGGTCATTGGTAAACGCGTGGATGGTCGTGATTTGGCCATCTTCGATACCGAACGCGTCGTCTAGCGCTTTGGCAAGCGGCGCTAGGCAGTTTGTGGTACAGCTCGCATTACTAATAACCTGCATGCCTGAGGTGAGAGTATGGTCGTTAACACCATAGACGATTGTGGCGTCGACATCTTTGCCTGGTGCGCTGATGATGACTTTCTTAGCGCCGGCCTGAATATGTGCGAGCGCTTGGTCGTTTGAGGTAAATAGTCCGGTGCATTCATAGACCACATCAACATCGAGATCTTCCCAAGGAAGCTTAGCGGGATTTCGTATGGCGAGGACTTGGATTATTTGCCCATTAATTTCAAAACCGTCATCAACCTGTCGGACATCAAGGTCGAAACGCCCGTGTGTGGTATCAAATTTGAGGAGGTGTGAGTTGATCTCTGGACTTCCCAAATCGTTAATAGCTACCACTTCGATCGTATCTTGTAGTTTCCTTTCGTATAACGCGCGCAAAATATTGCGTCCAATCCGTCCGAAGCCGTTAATTGCTACTCTAATCATGTCATCATACCCATGGTTTGACGTGCGTTTTGCATCCGATTTTCGTAATATTACGTAAATTTACGAAAAAACTTATATTTCTGCAAGGGAGGAAACGATGTTATCTCAGATTGAGTCGTCTGTTGACGGGTTGAGTCGTTCCGAGCGAAAGGTGGCGGCCTATGTTTTGGCTGACGCTTCCGGAGTTCTTTCAATGTCGATTGCACGTGTGGCGAGGGAGGCTAAGGTATCAGAGCCTACCGTAAACCGGTTCTGTCGGACCTTTGGGGCCACAGGTTTTCCCGACTTTAAGTTGAAGCTCGCCCAAAGTCTCGCCAGTGGTCCGACGTTAACGACAGCGATGGTCTCTGAAGCCGATACATTGCCCGAGATATTTGCTAAGTTAACTGATAAGGCAATCTGTTCGGTACAAGATCTCAAGGATTCGCTGGACGTGACCAACCTGGAGAGGGCCGTTGATCTCTTTTGTCAGGCGAGGCAAGTAGCCTTCTTTGGGATGGGGGCAAGCGGTTCGGTGGCACGCGATGCACAACATAAGTTCTTTCGATTTAACGTGCCCGTGGTGGCTTATGAGGATGGGTTAATGCAGCGCATGCACGCAACGGCGATGAAAACGGGCGACCTTGCTGTCTTAATCTCTCACACGGGACGCACGCGTGCAGTGGTGGAGGCAGCGGGCCTTGCACGTGAAGCCGGTGCTAGTGTACTTGCTCTGACACGATCGGACACCCCATTATCTCGGGTCGCGACGCTTACCGTGCCGGTAGACGTTGATGAGAATACAGATCTTTACATTCCAATGGTATCGAGGCTGATGCAGTTACTAGTGCTAGACGTGCTAGTCACAGGCGTTGCTCTGAAACGTGGGAGTGACTTTCAGCCTCATCTCGCGAGGATAAAGCAGTCTATCGACGGAACTCGGCTACCAGACTGAGGTCTCTTTCGGAAAACCTAGAATCTTGTTAAATTACTACAAATATGGACACCGATACTTCTAACTAAGGATATTTGGTATGCGTCGCACCAAAATAGTCGCCACCCTAGGTCCCGCCACAGACCGCACAGGCGTACTGAAGAATCTGCTCATAGCCGGTGTGGACGTCTGTCGATTGAATTTCTCGCACGGGAGCCCTGACGATCACCGCAGACGCGCGCAAGACGTTCGGGCGATTGCCAACGAAATCGGACGGTCGGTCGCTATTCTTGCTGACCTACAGGGGCCGAAAATTCGAATCGCACAATTTGAGACTGGATCGGTGTCGCTTCGAGTCGGAGAGAAGTTTATCTTGGATGCTGAACTAGATCCAAATCACGGCGACGAGACCAGGGTTGGTCTTGATTATCGGGAACTCCCTAACGACTGCGGAGCCGGAGACGTCCTGCTACTGGATGATGGACGCGTTGTCCTCAAAATTCTGGACGTTAACGGCTCGCAGATCGTCACAGAAGTCGTGACGGGTGGCGAACTATCCAACAATAAAGGTATCAATAGACAAGGCGGCGGGCTCTCTGCCGGTGCGCTGACCGACAAAGATTATCAGGATATGGAGGTGGCCGCTGAGATTGAAGCTGATTTCGTTGCGATTTCGTTCCCTCGCGACGCTGAAGATATTCACCACGCACGCGAAGCGCTGACCGAGCGTGGATCAAAGGCTGATCTGGTTGGGAAGATTGAGCGTGCGGAGGCCATCGTATCGGAGGATGTTCTAGATGCCATCATTTCAGCGAGCGACGCGGTGATGGTTGCACGAGGTGATTTGGGGGTTGAGATTGGAGACGACCGTTTGATTGGTGTCCAAAAGAAAATCATCGCCCGTGCTCGTGCGTTAGATTGTCCCGTGATCACCGCGACACAGATGATGGAATCGATGATATCTAATTCGATGCCGACCCGAGCGGAGGTTTTTGATGTAGCGAACGCGGTGCTTGATGGCACCGACGCGGTTATGTTGTCGGCTGAGACCGCTACCGGTGATTACCCGGTTGAGACAGTCCTAGCGATGGCTAAGACCGCAGAGGGAGCTGAGCAAACAGATCAAGCCCGGGCCCTCGGTGCACGTGTTGAGGCACAATATGATCGTCGGGACGAGGCGATAGCGCTTGGTGCGATGTATATCGCGGGCCATTTGAAGAAACTAGCAGCAATCGTCTGTATTACAGAGAGTGGCTCCACGCCCTTGTGGATGAGTCGCTCAGGTGCAAGTCTTCCGATTGTTGCGCTGTCTAATCAATCACGAACGTTGGCTAGGATGGCGCTCTTCCGTGGGGTGATGCCGTTAGCATTTGTTCCGCCAGATGGTCAGCCTATGAGCTACATCGATGATGTCGTTGTCGGTCAGGTGGCTGAGAAATTAGCGTTACCTGGCGACAGTCAGGTTTTGTTGACACGTGGTGATCGCTTAAATAACCCCGGCGGCACGAGCACCATAAAAATTATATCTGTTGAAGAGGCGAGACGAACCGCAGATGGTGATTGAATCCAAAATACCGAAAGAAGCAGAAATCCCACCCACAGATTTTGTAATTGTTGGTGGCACTGGCGACTTGGCTCTTCGAAAAATTTTTCCAGCATTGTTTCATCGCTTCCTTGATGGACAGATTCCCGAAAGTTGTGCGCTTATTGCAGCGGCTCGTAACGCCATTCCGAAAACAGAATTTCTTGCGCAATTGAGGCGGTTCTGTGAAGAGGTAATTACCCAGGACAATGAAGCAGACTGGGATGTATTCGCAGACCGTATTCAAATTATTGCCTTCAATGTGCGGACCGGAGAGGGCGCCTCAGATATTGAAGAGGCTTGTGTGGAAACGAGAGCCGTTCCACGCGTATTTTACTTCGCTATCTCCCCCGCACTATTTGCGGATGCGTGTCAGACCCTTGAACGGACCGGGCTCAAGACAGATCAGACACGCCTGGTTGTTGAGAAGCCAATGGGCCATGATCTGAAAAGCGCTGAGGCCCTTGATGATTCCATCCTAGAGGTCTTTGAGGAACGTCAGATCTATCGGATTGATCACTACCTCGGTAAAGAAACAGTCCAAAACCTTATGGCTCTTCGTTTCGCTAACTCAATTTTTGAGTCATTGTGGTCGAACGCGCATATCGACCACGTGCAGATCTCGGTAGCTGAAGAGGTCGGCGTAGAGTCTCGAGAATCTTACTACGATGAATTCGGCGCGCTTCGCGATATGGTACAGAACCACTTGCTTCAGCTGCTTTGTCTGGTAGCTATGGAGCCGCCCTCGAAGTTTGTTGCTGACCAGGTACGTGATGAGAAGCTGCGTGTCTTACGTGCGTTAAGTCCAATCACTCACGACAACTTTGATAGTAATGTAAAGCTCGGTCAATACGAGAAGGGTTCGGTTCAGGCAACACACGTTCCGTCCTACACGGATGAGGTAGGACGGCCTACCGGTACTGAAACTTTTGCAGCGTTGCGATGCGAAATTTCCAACTGGCGTTGGTCGGGCGTGCCTTTTTATTTGCGGACGGGTAAGCGTCTCGCAAGTCGGGCCAGTGAAATCGTGGTCACTTTCAAACGCCCGCCCCACAATATTTTTCAGAACGGGGCGCGTGGCTCGGAAGTGATGGAGCCGAATCGCTTGGTGATTCGATTACAGCCTGATGAGGGTTTGAAGCTCTGTATGACCAGTAAAGAACCAGGCCCTGGTGGTATGCGATTATTCCCAGCGAGCTTGAATCTCTCGTTTAATGAGACCTTTAAAACGCGTTTACCTGAGGCCTATGAACGCCTGCTGATGGATGTTGCTCGAGGAAACCAGACACTCTTCATGCGTTCAGACGAGGTAGAGGCGGCGTGGGCCTTCATTGATCCAATCGTGAATGAGGCCAAAAAACGGAAGCCCGAGAAGTACACAGCAGGGAGTTGGGGACCGGTCTCATCATTTGAACTGATGGCGGTTCATGGACATCGTTGGATAGAGCCCGAGGTGCATGGATGACGACAAGCAGGCTTATAATTAACGCTCTTAAAAAGGGAATCCTAGATAACGGTTCCGTCCGCATAGCGTTCCCAGGCGGACGAAGTGCAGTCTCATTAATGGAAGAATTGTCGCACTCCGAGCTTGATTGGTCAGCCGTGCATGTAACCCTGGTGGATGAGCGTGCAGTGGACCACTTGCACGAGGCCTCAAATGCTCGGTTAGTGCGAAGAAAGCTGTGCATTAATCACGCGGGTAATGCATTGTTCGAGCCCTTATTTGTAGGTAAAGATGCTGAGACTTCAGCGCAGCTCTTAAACCAAGCCGAGCTACTAATTGATATTGCTGTGCTGGGTATGGGAGAGGATGGGCACTTCGCGAGCCTATTTCCCAATAAATCGCCTGTCCAGGGTCTTGCAGATTTGACAGATGGCTTTGTGGCAACGGGGCCAATCGGGTCTCCGTCGGTGCCCCGAATATCCATGACTTTGCAACGGATCCTGTCGGCTCCACTGGTCGTATTATTGGTCAGCTCGGATGCGAAACAAGAAAAAGTCATGGCTGGTTTAAAAGCTGTCGACCCACTCAATCCCGTGAGCTATTTACTTGCGAGTGATCACTTATTATCAGTTGTCTGGCCTGATCAATCTGTCACGACCTTGCGTAAGGGAGTTGTTCAATGAATCAGCGAAAAGCGATTCAACGGGTACTACGAACGATTGAAGAGCGAAGCTACGATACACGAGAGCGTTACTTGGAAGGCATTCGAGAGATGGCTGATGCGTCTGATTCTGACCGTGGTCAGGTCGGTTGCTCGAACCTAGCGCATGCAGCCGCCGCCAGCGACGATCAATCAAAGTTACTGTTGGTGGATAACGACCGTCCAAAAAATCTTGCGATAGTCACTGCCTATAATGACATGTTATCTGCGCATCAGCCTTACGAGAATTACCCAGTACGAATCAAGCAAAAAGCGAGATTACTCGGCTCGATGGCGCAAGTTGCTGGCGGGGTTCCCGCGATGTGCGATGGTGTGACACAAGGTCGCCCAGGAATGGAGCTCTCGCTACTCTCTCGCGACGTTATTGCTTTATCCACCGCCGTTGCTCTCAGCCACAACGTCTATGACGCAACGGTCTGTCTCGGGATCTGTGACAAGATTGTTCCTGGTCTGTTGATGGGCGCCCTGTCTTTCGGACATTTACCGACGGTATTCGTACCGGCTGGTCCTATGCCAACGGGTATAAGTAATGATGAGAAAGCGCAGGTCAGGAAGGCGTTTGCTAAGGGCGAAGTAGGACGGGATGTACTCCTTGCATCTGAGTCGGCGGCCTACCATAGTCCAGGGACATGCACGTTTTATGGGACCGCTAATTCGAACCAGATGCTT
This sequence comes from uncultured Gammaproteobacteria bacterium, assembly GCA_913042205.1. Taxonomy (GTDB): domain Bacteria; phylum Pseudomonadota; class Gammaproteobacteria; order Pseudomonadales; family Litorivicinaceae; genus HIMB30. The sequence continues at coordinate 9,726 of CAJWIY010000033.1, read as the reverse complement.
CTTGAGATGATGGGCATTCAGCTACCGGGTTCGAGTTTTATCAATCCCGGAGAGACAATTCGTGATATGTTGACCGATGAGGCGGTTGAGGCCGTATTATCAGCTACACGTAGCGGTGCCCGGTATCGCCCACTTGGGGTGGTCATTGATGCGCGAGCGATCGTCAACGCGATAGTCGGATTACACGCTACGGGCGGATCAACTAATCACACGATGCATCTGATCGCGATCGCACAGGCGGCCGGGTTGTCGGTCACCTGGGAAGACTTTTCTGCGCTATCAAAAGTGACTCCCTTGATCGCACGTATCTACCCAAATGGCTCTGCTGACGTGAATCACTTTCATGCGGCGGGGGGTATGGGATATGTTATGCGTGAGTTATTGGATTCGGGTCTGCTTATTGATGACGCCTTATCCATCACCGGTAAGACCCTCGGTGAGAGTGTGTCAGAGCCCAAAGTAACTGACGGAAATTTGCACTGGACTCTGCCACAAAAAGAGTCCTTGGACCCAAATATATTGAAGCCTGTTCATGCACCGTTCGAGCGAACAGGGGGTCTCGTGCATTTGACCGGAAATATCGGTGAAGCCGTGATCAAGACCTCGGCAGTGGAAAAGGAGCGCCATGTGATCGAGGCGCCGTGTGTTGTTTTTGAGTGCGAAGCGGACGTGAAAACCGCATTCAAGCGAGGTGATCTAGATAGTGATGTGGTCGTCGTGGTGAGGGGACAGGGTCCAAAGGCCAACGGTATGCCAGAGCTTCACGGGCTGACGCCGTCGTTATCGATACTGCAAGACAAAGGTTTCCGTGTAGCCCTCGTGACCGACGGCCGTATGAGTGGTGCCAGCGGAAAAGTACCCGCAGCAATTCATGTCTCGCCAGAAGCGAAGGCTGGAGGCGTAATCGGAAAGATACAAAACGGTGACGTGATTCGGTTGGATGCGGTGGCGGGTGAACTATTAGTGAGGGTCGAGCAATCTATTCTAGAAGCGAGAACAGCTGTGGCTGTGCCAGAACCTCAAAGCCCGGCACCCTGGGGTCGTTCGTTATTTTCAACACTCCGGCATCAGGCTGGTCCCGCCACATTAGGTGGTGGTCTACAGTTACTTCCGGAGACGTAATGCATCCTGTATTAAAAGAGGCTCTAGAACGGAGCCCAGTCATACCCGTATTGGTTATTCCTGAGATTTCAATGGCGGCCCCGCTGGCCGAAGCCCTTGCCTCTGGCGGTTTAACGGTATTTGAAATTACGTTACGGACCGAGTGTGCGTTGGATGCCATGATAGCCATGAAGAAAGCGGTCCCTCACGCTTTAATTGGGGCGGGTACAGTTACTAATACTCGACGGATGAGTGACGCAAAGGAGTACGGCGCAGATTTTGTGGTAAGCCCCGGCTCAACTTGCGAACTTTGGGCAGCGAGTGAGGTAAACCAAATCCCGGTACTTCCCGGATTTTCTACAGCATCTGAAGCCATGAGGCTCATGGAACTAGGAAGCCTGTGTGGGAAATTCTTCCCAGCCGAAGCCTCAGGTGGAGTGGAATATCTGAAATCGCTATCCGGTCCCCTTCCTCAGTTCTCAATTTGCCCAACTGGAGGCATCAAGGCTGATACGGCGTCCAATTATCTGGCTTGCCCTAATGTTGTGTGTGTGGGTGGTAGTTGGATCGCGCCGGCTGATCTTTTAGCTGCTGGTGATTATTCGGAGATTGAGGAGCGCGCTCGACACGCTACTTCTTTAGTTTAACCGGCCCTTACTAAGCGTTCGATTCCCTCAGTTTGCATCTAGTGTTTTAGTGAAATGACCTCGTCCTCGGTGAGACGGAGTCCGAGCCTTGACCTACGCCAGACAATGTCCTCTGCCACCGGTCGCGTACTAACTGATCGTAAATAGGTTAGTCATCGCAACGATTTTTCAAAGACTTGATAGTGGCCCGTCGTGAAACCTTGGCTTAGGTAGGTTGTGTGTGCGTCGGTGTTGGATGTGTCGGCGTACAGACGCAATTCACAGACAGATGCGTCTGTTGCTTCAGATGTCACGTGTTCGAGTAACGCTTTAAATACCCCCTGACGTCTGGCACTTGGCCACACGTAAACACTTTGGATCCACCAGATCTGGGCGTTTCTCCAGTCAGACCACTCGTAGGTAATTAGAATCTGTCCTACCACATGGGCCTCTTTTTCTGCGACCCAATAAATTCCATGTTTCCTGTTGGATAATACAGCTCTAACCCCGTCATCGATCTGGGTTGGCGATAGATCGATACCCTCGGTCTCTTTTGCCATGGCACGATTACCCGCCACGATACGGGTTAAGTCTGCGATGGTAGCGGGCCGACAATTTATCATAGGTAAACAGTCCGGGCACAAAAGGTTTTTATCAAGCCTGTCTAGTATGGATGAGGGCCTATGTTCACTCAAACGTATCGAAAACTTCGTTTAAGGGGAGTGATATTCACTAGCGATAGCCTAGATCTAGAAGTATTTTCTGCGCCCGTCCCGGATAGTCCGTAACGATCGAGTCGACGCCAAGACTAATCATGAGCTCGATGTCCTGTGGTTAGTTGACGGTCCATACGCCCACAAAGAGTCCTAAATCCCGTGCTCGAGCGAGGTCACTTCAATTGAATTCGCTGAAGTGTAGCCACCATACGGATCCACCGGCCTTGCTAACCTCGGCAGGCATTGAGATATCGGCCTTGTGCAAACCCGATGATAAATGTGACGACGAATCCTCACCAACACTTAGACCAATTTTCTTTAGTTGGGTCAGAAATGATAGGGGGTATATCGGGTGCTTGTTTCTTGCACGCCGCGAGCTGCCCCATTCAAAACTATACAGGAGCGCGCGCTGGGTCATGCCAGCAGGGCGCCGTGTCTCATAAACGATGGAAACAAACCGCTGCCTCAAAACTCGGTTATCTATGAGCTTCAGGTTTGACTTTTGCTCAAGTATCATGCAGGCCGAATCATATTTTGGTTGTGAAAGGAGCTGTAGCAGGTCGACTAGTCTCGGTATCTTGATTCCATAGAGCTGTGCTTGGTCTGGAAAACCTTGTCCATAAGATGTGCTTCCGTCGAGTCTCCCGATATCATAACTCTCAATTTCTTCTACGAGCAGGGACGAGATACGAGATCCCTGACCAGAAATGAAACGTCCGTCGGGTCCACGAGTGGCAGAAGGCCGCGTGCTCCGCGATGGCCGACTAGACGAATCGTCTTTGCGTCACCCGAAAATGTCAAAACCTGTGGAAAAGGCATCAGTCTTCTAACCTTTCGTTACCAGTTTTGGGTGATATGCGGGTTTATCGACGTTCAACGAATTCCCACTTATTTCCTTCTAGATCTTTTATTATCAGGCACCTGCCGAAGTTTTCTGTTCTCGGCCCGTCGAATATCGCTACTCTGTTTCGCTTGAATCTTTGTATATCAAGATCTAGGTCTGACGTATCCATGAATATGAACACGCGATCTCCCGCTTGACGACCGACCAAAGAGTCATCCCCTCGTTTGGGGTTGGCAATATTGAACGCCGTACTCGAGTCGGATGTGGCCAGACGCACAATCCGCTTGGATTCAGCCATGAGACTATCTTCAATTAATTTTAGACCAAGCGCATCACAATAAAATAGGATCGCGGCGTCGATGTCACGGACCAGAATAGTAACTTTATTTATGTGCATATTTGGGGTTCCTTTATCGACGATAAATCTCAGTTGGATTAGAGGGAATTCAGTTAATTAGTTCAACTGTCTTCTTAGTTTTGATTCGTTCCAGATGTGGTGAGAACGTTGATCCAATAGTTTCTAGATTCTTGCTCTTACCCTTGACTAATCAGGATGACGCTAGCGAGCGTCAACTTTTGACTCTTAAAATAGAATTAACGGATTAAAAAATTCTTAATAATAGTTTTTTTTTATGAATTTCGCTTGATTTTGCCGTCTAAAAGCCTTTTTGTCCAAAAAAATATCGTGTTATACTCGAAAAATAGGACATGATGCCGGTTTCCGGTATCCCGAAGGATTGGGAACAAAAGGAAGGATTCGGGCGTCGACATGGATGTCGAATTTTACGCCCGAAGAACTGTATCTCTCGCCAAGCTAGACAGCCACTTTCTTGATATTTTTTATTTGTAGCAAGCTTCGTTTGCTAAAATGATGCTGCAAGAATAAATCAGTGCTTCCGTGAAAGTGGATTACTTCTTAATTTTACACATATAGGGCAGCGGCGACATGATCGTAATCGGTGGTGATGCTATCGTGGATTTGATTGACCGTGGGCAACGCCTCTTCGAGGCCTATCCAGGTGGTTCAACTCTTAATTGTGCGGTCGCGGTGGGATTGATGGGGTCTCCTGTACTCTATGTTTCTACCATAAGCTCGGACTTCTACGGGGATTTATTGGTTGATCGTCTTTCTGAATGTAACGTGAGACTAAGGCCAAATTTTCGCTCTGACGCCTGCTCATCTCTAGCGATAGTCTCTTTTGATCAGACCGGCAAGCCTTGTTATGCTTTCTATCGAAACGGTACCGCTGATCGCGTGGTTCCGGTTGCTGATATTGTTGAATCATTTCCAAAAGAGATGTCGGTCTTTCATGTGGGCTCCTGTGCGTTAATTCCCAGAGAGGACCAAGACGCATGGTTTGAAATTGTGCGGGTAGCGAAACAACGCGGAGCGCTGATTTCGATCGATCCGAACTGTCGTATGTCGATGACAGAGAATCGAGGCGAATATTTAGATGGGATGATCCGGTTCTTTAGGGCAGCTGATATCGTCAAGCTTAGTGACGAGGATCTTAATTATCTTCACCCCGAATGGAGCAAAGATGCTTTGGAAACGTTTGCTAAAGAGTATGCGCCTCAACTTTGTGTCTACACAGCGGGATCCGATGGTCTAGTCGGTTTAACTCGCCGTGGGGTCTCTGTGCGCGTTCCCGCGGTATTGCCCGGAGTCCTGGCTGATACCGTCGGCGCCGGTGACTCGCTGCATGGGGCGCTGTTATCAGAGATAGAGAGATTGAACCTTATCGGGGATCAAATATCTCGGTTGGACAGGGATCAGTTGTCAGAGATTCTGATATTTGGCTCACAGGCGGCTGGGATAAACTGCACACGAGCCGGATGTCAGCCACCAACACGCCAAGAAATAACTAAGATCTTCGGTTGAGCCATGAAAGACCTCTGGATTTCTATACAAGTCTAGAGTACTCAATCAGGGTGCGGACTCAGTTAAAAACAAAACAGTAAATAGTGCCGAAATAAAAAAGCCCAGACCGAAGTCTGGGCTGAAATCAGCCTCGGTTGAGGTCTAGTCCCAGGACAATGCGCCGCCTACCTGGTATTCGGTGACTCGGGTTTCAAAGAAGTTCTTTTCTTTTCGCAGATCCATGATTTCACTCATCCATGGGAATGGATTTTCTACGCCAGGGAATTGCTCTGACAGACCAATTTGAATGAGTCGACGGTTTGTAATGAATTTCAGATACTCTTCCATCATCTGCGCATTCATGCCAAGTACGCCTCGTGGCATCGTGTCACGTGCGTACTCAATTTCAAGCGCTAAACCTTCTAAGATCATCTGCGTCATCTTCGCCTGAAACTCTTGCGACCATAGCTGTGGATTTTCATTTTTTACTTGGTTAATAACGTCTACGCCAAAGTTCACATGCATAGACTCATCACGCAATATGTACTGGAACTGCTCTGCGACACCTGTCATTTTATTTCGACGACCCATCGACAAAATCTGTGAGAAGCCACAATAGAAAAACAGTCCCTCAAGGACACAGTAGAAAGCGATCAGATTTTGCAGCAACTCCTGATCATTTTCTGTCGTGCCTGTCTGGAACTGTGGGTTACCGATCGCTTGGGTGTACTTCAATGCCCAAGCTGCTTTTTTGGCCACCGCTGGGATCTCCCGATACATGTTGAAGATCTCGCCTTCGTCCATTCCGAGTGACTCGATGCAGTACTGATACGCATGTGTATGGATAGCTTCTTCAAACGCTTGACGCAGCAGGTACTGGCGGCACTCAGGGTTTGTCACTAACCGGTAGATAGAGAGTACAAGATTATTGGCAACCAGTGAGTCGGCAGTCGAGAAGAATCCGAGATTCCGTTTTACGATCATACGCTCATCTGCCGATAGACCGTCACTAGAACGCCAGAGTGCAATATCTTGGGTCATATTGATTTCTTGTGGCATCCAATGGTTCGCGCAACCATCCAAGTACTTGGTCCACGCCCACTCATATTTAAATGGCACGAGCTGGTTCAAATCGGCACGGCAATTGATCATCCGTTTTTGATCTACTTGAACACGCTCTGCGCCCATTTCAAGCTCTTCAAGGCCCGGCGCAACATCCAGTTGCTCTAGTGCTTTTTGAGCAGCTTCATAGGCAGCCGATCCGGTTGGCTCATAGCGCAACTGATCGGTAGCCGCGGCCAATGGCTTTGTTTCGATCGCTTGTGGTAACTCTTGTTTCGTCTGCAACGGTGGAGCAGCGATCTGTTCATCTGGTTCGTTAAATGCATCCCAATTAAGCATTGTTGTTTTTTCCTCTTAATTCGTTTTAATTACTGACAGGCCTCGCAATCTGGGTCATCCAGACTGCAGGCTTTGGGAACAAAAGCAGGTTCTGTAGCCTGTGGAGACTGCCTTGCGGCAACCGCATTCAGATTCGATTTGTTGATGGTCGATTTCTCGGTCTGTGTCGCGCCCAGCGCACGCAGATAGTAGGTCGTCTTTAATCCACTGAACCATGCCATACGGTATGTCACGTCAAGTTTCTTACCATTGGCATTAGCTATGTAAATGTTCAAGCTTTGCGCTTGGTCGATCCATTTCTGTCGACGCGCGGCGGCCTCGACTATCCAGCGTGTTTCCAGCTCAAACGAAGTTGCGTACAATGCTTTAAGATCGTCAGGAATACGTGCTATTTGTTGTACCGATCCATCATAATACTTCAGATCATTAACCATTACGTTGTCCCACAATCCGCGCTTCTTGAGGTCGCGAACTAGGTATGGGTTAACAACCGTAAACTCGCCAGAGAGATTCGATTTTACGTAGAGATTTTGGTAGGTCGGTTCAATCGATTGCGACACGCCCGTGATATTTGCGATCGTGGCCGTTGGTGCGATGGCCATAACGTTAGAGTTCCGCATTCCATCTTTGGCTTTTTCTCGTAGTTCCGTCCAGTCGAGCTGTGCGGTGGTGTCCACGTTAAGATAATTGGCTCCACGTTCTTCCCTTAGTTTTTCGATTGAATCAATTGGCAGGACGCCTCGAGACCAGAGGCTCCCGTCGAAACTTGAATAGGCGCCTCGTTCGCGTGCCAGGTCTGCAGATGCTTCGATCGCATGATATGAAATTACTTCCATTGATTCATCGGCAAACTGGACGGCCTCGTCTGAACCGTAGGGGATGCCAAGTTCATATAGCGCGTCCTGAAAGCCCATAACGCCAAGCCCGACAGGGCGGTGTTTCATATTTGAGTTTTCTGCCTGAGGGACGGCGTAATAGTTAATATCGATGACGTTATCGAGCATACGTACGGCTGTTTTGACGGTCTTTTCGAGTTTTTTCCGGTCAAGCCCCCCTTCTTTAGTGATGTGCTGCCTGAGATTCACGGAACCCAAGTTACAGACCGCTATTTCATCGGCTGAGGTGTTGAGCGTGATTTCGGTACAGAGATTTGACGAGTGCACTACACCGGTGTGTTGCTGGGGGCTTCTAAGATTACATGCGTCTTTAAATGTTATCCAAGGGTGGCCGGTCTCGAAAAGCATCGAGAGCATCTTTCGCCATAGATCTTTGGCTTGCACTCGTTTGAAGTGGGTTATTTTTCCGGAGTGTGTCATGGCTTCGTATTCTTTGTACCGATCCTCAAACGCCACGCCGAAGAGATCGTGAAGATCTGGACAACTCGATGGTGAGAAGAGTGTCCATTCTGCGTCTTCGAATACTCGCTTCATAAAGAGATCAGGAACCCAGTTCGCTGTATTCATGTCGTGAGTCCGACGACGGTCGTCACCAGTATTCTTTCGCAATTCCAAAAACTCTTCGATATCCATGTGCCACGTTTCAAGATACCCGCAGACCGCACCCTTGCGCTTACCGCCCTGGTTTACAGCCACGGCGGTGTCATTGACTACCTTCAGAAACGGCACAACGCCTTGGCTTTTCCCGTTGGTGCCTTTGATGTACGAACCAAGTGCACGTACTGGTGTCCAATCGTTGCCTAGGCCGCCCGCCCACTTTGAGAGCATCGCATTGTCTCTGATCGCACCATAGATACCGTCGAGGTTATCTGGCACGGTTGTCAGGTAGCAGCTCGATAGCTGGCTTCTCAATGTGCCGGAATTAAAGAGTGTTGGTGTCGACGCCATATAGTCAAAGCTGGACAGAAGCTGATAAAACTCAACTGCTCTTTCTTCGCGATTATCCTCGCGAAGTGCTAGACCCATCGCTATTCGCATGAAGAATACTTGGGGTAGTTCGATCCGGACTTCATCTTTATGGATGAAATAGCGGTCATACAGCGTCTGGAGTCCCAAGTACGTGAACTGATTGTCTCTTTCGGCTTTAAGCGCTGTTGCCACTTGATCGAGGTCGTATTCCAACAGCTCCTCAGAGACTAGATCACTATTTACAGCTAACTGCAGAAACTCTTTCAAGGCTTTTGGATAGAATGTTTTCATCTCAAACTGGGTCGCCTTCTCAGCAACACCTAAGCATGTGAGTGCTTTTGCTCGGATGTCGTCAAGCAACAACCGTGCAGTGACGTAGCTATAGTTTGGTTCTTTTTCTACCATCGTCCGCGCGCTCATAATGAGAGCTGCATTAACGTCTGCCTGTGTTACACCGTCATACAAATTCTTCAATGTTTCCTGAAGAACCAGCGCTCCATCTACGTCAGACAGACCGTCACAAGCTTCGGCGATCACTGTCTTCAAACGGCCCACGTCTAAAGGCTCTTTGGATCCGTCGCCTCTAACAATTTTGATTTCGGGGTGGTCTTCACGTAGCGACTCGACCTTTTCCGACCGCATGCGTTTTCTTTCTTCACGGTATAGGACATAGTCCCGCGCTACTCGGTGTTCCCCATTGCGCATTAAGCACAACTCTACCTGATCTTGGATATCTTCTATGTGGACAATACCGCCGGATGGCATCCTCCGATGGAATGTGTCCACCACCTGGGCTGTCAATTGCTCTACGGTCTCATGAATCCTATTACTTGCCGCGGCGGTATTACCTTCCACGGCTAAAAATGCCTTGCTCATCGCGACAACGATTTTTGTGGCATCGAAACTGACGACTGCACCATTTCTTTTCATAACCCGGATGTCGCCTGGTGTTGGAGTTACATCTGGTGACACGGGCGCAGCCGTCGGTGCGACCGTTTGTTCTTGTTGTTGCCCACCGCTGACGCGGCTCGATTGGTACATGCGGCCTCCACCAAGTCCGAGGTTGCTGTTTTGCCCACTACCCCTACATCTAGGGGTTACCAAGAGTCAATAACACAAGATACTGTGGTTTGTAAGTAAGTCAATGCCAAATTTGTGTGGATAAATTGGGGAGAACTGGATTGTAAGTACGCCAAAGCCAGATTTTCTCTGGCTTTGGGTTTGCCCGGGCTGTGGATAAATAGCAGATAAATTTATTAATGCGGGTACATAATTTTTCTTAATTTTGAGACATCTTTTAAATTTTTTTTTT
>CAJWIY010000032.1 GCA_913042205.1 uncultured Gammaproteobacteria bacterium | reverse complement strand
CAGAGGGTTTTCCCAACTTCGTTGGCATTAATAGACCCGGTTGGCAAGAAATATTTATTTGAGGCAACTCCAAATTTGCCAGAGCAAATGATTATTCTTGAAAAAGAGGCGCCCTCGAACCAATTTTTTTTAGATGGAGTTTTTATTACTCACGCTCATATTGGTCATTATGCGGGCTTAATTTATTTTGGTAGAGAGGTCATGGGTTCTAAAAGGATCCCTTTGTATTTAATGCCTGAAATGGAGAACTTCATAAGAAGTAATGGGCCTTGGAGTCAACTGGTAAAACTTAGAAATGTCGAAATTAAACAGTTAAAAGTGAATAAGCCAATAGAGCTATCAAATGTCGCTATTACACCTTTTTTAGTGCCCCATCGTGACGAATTTTCAGAAACCGTAGGATTTTCAATAAGAGGCCCGAATAGAAAGGCGATATTTATTCCAGACATAAACAAATGGTCTGAATGGGATCAAAGTTTGATTGAAGTAGTAAAAGATTCAAATTATGTTCTCATTGACGCGACATTTTATAAAGATGGAGAATTACCTGGCAGAGATATGTCCAAAATTCCTCACCCCTTCGTCACTGAATCGATGTCACTGCTTTCAAAGCTACCTTATCGAGAGAGAGGTAAAGTTTGGTTTATTCATATGAACCATACAAATCCCTTGCTTAATGTTGACAGCGAGGAAAGTAAATTTGTGAAAAACAAGGGTTTTAACATCGCGAGAAGAGGTGACAGATTTATCCTGTAGCCTTATGCGAGAGAGAAGTCTTCAGCCTTTGACAGCCAGTTTCTTACAAGTTCCTTACCATAGCCAGGATCATTATCGCTAATATTCTTAGCGTCTTTTTTTGCCTGAGTTAATAATGATGCATCTCTTGGTAGTTCAGCTATTTTAAAAAAGATATCACCTGTTTGACGAGTACCTAAAATCTCTCCGGCACCTCTGAGTTCTAAATCTGCCTCTGCTATCTTAAATCCGTCATTTGTTTCACGCATTATTTGCATTCTTTTTTGCCCAATAGTAGATAGTTTGTCATACATTAATATACAAAAACTTTCTACATCTCCACGACCAACTCTTCCCCTTAACTGGTGTAATTGCGATAAACCAAGACGCTCAGCATTCTCAATTATCATTACTGTAGCATTTGGTGCATCTATACCAACTTCAATTACAGTGGTAGCTACTAAGAGACTTACTTCCTTTTTTTTGAACTTGTTAATTATGTCAATTTTTTCTTTTGCTTTTAATCTTCCATGGATTAAACCAATCGATAATTCAGGCAACGCTAATTTCAATTCGGCACTAATAACCTCTGCAGCTTGTGCTTCAAGATTATCTGACTCTTCGATTAACGTGCATACCCAGTAGGCTTGATTTCCTTCAAGAATGATATCTTTGATTTTTCTTATTACTTGGTCTCTTCTATTCCCACTGATTATGGACGTATTGATTGGTTTTCTGCCTGGGGGCAGCTCATCAATTACTGAAAAGTCTAGGTCGGCATATGCACTCATTGCAAGCGTTCTAGGAATTGGAGTGGCAGTCATAATCAGTTGGTTAGGTAATTGAGAAGTATCCAACTGCGCTTGAAACCCTTTCTTTAAAAGAGCTAAACGTTGACCGACACCGAAACGATGTTGTTCATCTATGATGATCAAGCCTAGAGCATGAAATTTCACATTTTCTTGGAAGAGTGCATGAGTTCCAATAATAACGTTTATTGAACCATTTTCTAATTTTTGATTAATTTTTGTGCGGTTGGTCCCCTTAATTTTACCGGATAAGAGCTCCACCTTATAATCGAAGGGGGCTAACCATTTAACAAAATTTTGTCGATGTTGTTCAGCAAGTATTTCCGTCGGAGCCATCAATGCGATTTGTTTGTTATTCGCCAGTAGCTGAAGTGCGCAGAAGGCAGCAACCACCGTTTTACCGGATCCAACATCTCCTTGGATAAGTCTTAGCATTGGTTTCGAAGATGATATATCGGTGGCTATCTCTGAAACTACTCGATGCTGGGCATTAGTCATTTGAAACTCTAAGTTTTTGAGAAAAATTTCCTCGAATTTAAGGTTTCTTTTAATTGGGGGAGATATAAAATTTTTGATTGTCTGTCTTTGAGTAAGAAATCCAATCTGAAAAGCGGTAAGCTCCTCAAGTGCTAATTTTTTTTGTATTGGATTAATACCTAATTCAAGACTTTTTAAATCAACATCCGCAGGTGGATTGTGAAGAAATTTAAGATCTTCAAATTGAGATATTTGACTACTTATTGGCTTTAAATGTTCGAAAACTAACTTACTAATTTGTCTGAGTTTATTTTGCGAAATTCCTGAAGTACTCGGATATATGGGACTTAACGTCCTATCAAGAGGAGGCAATTTTTCTACTGCTCCTAAGATATACTCTGGGTGATAAAATTCAAGTCCAGATGATCCTTTTTGAGCAGTTCCAAAACACCGGATATGAGAACCTGTTTTTAACTGATTTTTTTGTGAATTACTGAACCGAAATAATCTCACTACTATTGAGCCTGTATTATCGGTAACTTTAAAAATAAACGATCTCTTCCTGCCAAAAACTACGGCATTGGACTCAATAAAGCCTTCAATAACTGCGTAATGATTAGCATTTATGTCTTTAATAGCCGTTACTTTGGTTCTATTGACATATCGTAGGGGCAGGTGAAAGAGTATATCTGAGTAAGTCAATAGACCAATTTTTTCAAGCTTTTCAGATATTTTTGGACCTACTCCTTCTAAAGTTTGAAGAGACGCGTGCCTAGTAATTTGACCTATCATTTCTTAAATTTGGTATAAACAGTTAGAATTTATAATACCAGAGGAAGTAATAAGCAAGCTTAGTGCGGCTTAAAATATTAGATAGTCGTGTATCAAAAATAGTGATGGGAATTCTACTTTGAAAATATTGTGGTTGGGTTGCGGTGATATTGGTAACCGATTTGGTAAATATGTCTGTGATTCTCATCAATGTTTTGGAGTTCGTCGTCAGATAGCTAATGTTCAGCCGCCTCTAATCCCTATTTTCGCAGATATTTTAGACAGAGAGAATATGTACTCTGTTATGTCTAACGATTTTGATATTGTTATCGTGACACTCACGCCAGACGAATACAGTCCTAGTGGATATTGGACTACATATTTTGAGGGAGCTTCCTCAATTAAGTACGCGTTGGACAATGCTTTAAAGAAGCCAAAGTTAGTTATTTGGGTTTCTAGCACAAGGGTATATCGGGATGCGAATGAAGTTACAGTTGATGAGAGCACTCCATTAGTAAATTCTGATGAGTATGTTAAGGCACTTGTTTGTGCAGAAAACAAAATTAACTCTTATGACGGAAAAACGGTGATCATTAGATTTTCAGGGATATATGGTGAACACAGATGTCATCTGCTTCACAGTGTTTTAAATGGATTCGGTGGTAACGTATCCTCAGATACTTGGACTAATCGTATCCACATAGAAGATTGCGTAAGGTTTATCGCTTTTCTTGTAGACAGATATGTAGATGGTTCGGTACTAGAAAATCTTTATATTGGTACTGATAATGTTCCAGTGAAACAGACTGATATTAGATTTTGGTTAGCTAAAAAGTTGAATGTGACTTTGGATAAAAAAATTGAGGGTTCCCATAAAGGCTACAGGTTAAAAAATAATTTGCTATTGGGCACAGGATTTAAGTTGAAATATCCCTCTTACAAAGAAGGTTACGAGAATATCATTGAAAAGATAGATCTAAACCTACCTTAAATTAGAGCACCATTACACCATCCATTTCTATTTTGGCATCTCGTGGTAATTGTTTAACACCAATTGCAGCTCTTGCGGGAAAAGGTTCAACCATATTTTTTTTCATTACCTCGTTAACTAGCTGAAAGTCACTCAAATCTGTTAAAAAGATATTTAGTTTCACAATATTTTTGAGTGTTCCACCAGCAGCCTCGCAAACTGCAGACAAATTTTTAAAGACTTGAGTCGCTTGATCCACGATATCTGAACCGACAAGTTCCATTGTTTCCGGAACGAGCGGGATTTGACCTGATAAATACACGGTGTTGTCAACTCTGATTGTCCGGTTTCCAGGTAGGGCTTCGCTCAATAATGGGGCAAAGAAATTAGCCCACTTTGCAGATCCGCCAGTTTCTGAGAAGGGTATGGTCCATTCTACAGTTTTTCCAGACATATCTGCCGCCGAGGCAAGTCCTATCGTGAACACTGAGGCGCAGATGCCTACGGTAATTTTTTTTAATAACATCGGATGATTTTCTCCTGTCTTATTGTTTTGAGGCATTCATTCGCCTTTCTCCTGAGCCCTGACCCTAGTTTATTTAGACGGGTTAATGGCTGAATATTATAATGACCAATCAGAAGCGATTAAAAAAGATGTACGACTCATGAATTTTGCGCGAAGATTCGATTGATTAATGCAAAAAATCGATAAATAAAATGGCTAACATTGATCTTGATGATCTAACTGCTTTCAAAATTCTGGCCGAAACATCCTCATTTAGCGACGCGGCAAAGACGATACCCATCTCACAGTCGGCGTTTAGTCGACGGATCGAAAAGCTAGAGACTGCTCTGGACGCGAGGTTGGTTGAACGGACGACGCGGAGGGTCACCCTTACCGCGGTCGGTCGAGATTTTTATCGAAACATCAACCGAATAATGACCGACTTAGACCGGACAGTTTTGGGGGTCAAGGGTGTGGCCGATCCAATCTATAACGAGGTTACGGTCGCCTGTGTTCCATCGGCTGTTAACTACTTCGCATCAGATGTAATCCGAACATTTAATAAAAATAATCCCAACACGCGAGTCCGACTAATCGATTCAAGCTCTAACGACGTGTTACTCACTATTGCGAGAGGGGATGCTGATTTTGGCGTAAATTTTGTGGGCTCATTGGATAACGAGGTAGAGTTCGAGCCGCTGCTCGAGGAGCAATTCGTGGTCGCTTGCAGGAAAGATCATGAGCTGGCAAAACATTTATCGGTGACTTGGAGCGAGATTTCTGAGTTTCCCTATATCGGGTCGGGCAAGGAATCAGGGAACCGTCTCATTATCGATCAGACGCTTGCTGCGGCTGGTATCAAGATGAATAGCCTATTCGAGACTCAGCATCAGACCACAATTATTGGATTGGTCGAGGCGGGTCTGGGTATCGCGGTAGTGCCCTCCATGGCGATGCCTAGGCGTGAGCATCCCTTGCTAGTGAGCGTTCCACTCGGTGATCCAGTGATTTCACGAGTCGTTGGTTTGATTAGAAAACGAGGGAAATCCATCGATGGTGTCGCCGCTGAGCTTTATGAAACGTTCTTGCAGACCGTTACTTCATCGTGATTATAGATGTGTCTACTTCGTTTTTACCAAGTGATGCATTACTGGTGCGCCTGTGATGATCAGGAAGATTCGGATGATATGATGCAATACGATGATACTGACAGCGCCACCAGCCGCTAGTGTCATTACCGCGATCTCTGCCTGGCCGCCAGGCCAGAAGCAAAGGAATAACTCGAATGGCGGGATATCACTGAATCGCGCCGCGATCAAGAAGGCCACAATAGCGGATGGTACAATAATCGCTATAAAGCCGAGACCAGCGATGATATCTCTGCCAAGTTCCTTCGCTGTTATGCCCTGATAATGTATGCCGACCCCGAGTCCAATGAAAAATTGTGACAGTATAATCATTTCCTCGGATGGTCTATGGGTGAGGATTCCGGACATAGCAAGAGGGGCGGCGAGCATCAGCGGACCTAGGATATCGGCTCCGAACAGTTTCATCTTCTTGAAGACTATCATTCCCGCGATGCCGGTCAAAAATAGGCCCACGTTCTCTACCAGTGGCAGCTCAGTTATCGGTGATCCCAGCGGATTATCCAGTCGTAGTCCGAAAAACTGCGTCAGAACAATTGGCGCCAGTGTGATCAAAACCAAAGAGCGAGTCGCGTGAACGAGCGATAGTGTCCGCGGATTGCCTCCGGCTTCAATCCCAAACACAATCATATCTTGCAAGCCACCAGGCATCGACGCGTAATAGGCGGTTACCCGGTCATATTTTAGGATTTTTCGAAAGTAGGGATATCCGACGCTTGAAATAGCCACAACATAAAGAGGCACCATTGCAAGTGTTAGGGCGTATTGTGGGATCGTTGTAATTACATCCAACGTCAATGTCGTTCCGATCGCGACACCCAGGACAGTCCGGCTGACGCTCGATACCTTCGGCATACCGCGAAGCTCTATGCCGGCTAAGGAGGCAATCAAGCATCCAAACAGCGAGCCGAACAGAAAAGGAAGTGGCGTATTGAAGAGGTCAAGAAAGAGGCTGAATGCCAGGCATATCAGGATCGTTTTAAGCTGAAGAATTTGGGTCGACAACGAGGTTTGACTTCCATGTATTCATATGTATACATTAAGTATGGACCTTCAAGCGATCAAAAGTAAACAAGAGCCTCAATCACTTGTGTGTTACGAGCATGTGCTGACAAAAATACACCGTGGGGAGCTTGTGTCTGGCACCTTAATCACAGAACAGGGTCTGGCAAATGAGCTCGGAATCAGTCGTACCCCAGCGAGAGAGGCACTAAGGCGACTAGAGAGTGATGGACTGGTCGTATCAGAACCACGGTACGGAATGAAGGTAAAAGTCCTCGGGTATACAGAAATCCTTGAACTGTATGAGGCCAGAGAGGTATTGGAAATGGCTGCGGTCGAAATCTGTGCCGCAAAAATCGATGATATCGAGATTTCGGAGCTGGTGGTTTTGCAGTCTGAGATGTCTAGGGCGGTGAGTGATCCTTCCCGGTTGGCCATCCTTAACTATGCTTTCCATAAAGCCCTACTGAATGCGGCGAAGAATCGCTACCTGACGATGTCCTTCGAATCGATCCAGAACACACTTCTCATTCTTGGGCCCACTACGCTGACCAATAGCGAGCGCGCCGAAGAGTCTTTGAAAGAGCATGATCAATTAATTGACCTCTTAAGGACTCGGGATGCTAGCGGGGCTAGGAATTTGATGAGGCAACACTTGTCGAACGCTAAACGAGTCCGTTTGAGGCAAATAAACCAGAGACTCATCGATGACGCCTGACTTACCGGAGATAACGCCAAATAAAGAGTTAATTCGTGTTGGTGAGGGCGTCATTGATTTCGATGTGGTCGTTGTCGGTGGCGGTAATGCGGCACTGTGTGCGGCGATTAGGGCGGCAGAAACAGGTGCGTCCGTGGCTCTTTTCGAGCGTGCCCCAAAAGACTATCGGGGCGGTAACTCTCGTCACACTCGTAATTTTCGGTGCATGCATAGAGATCCAAAAGGTGTCCTGACAGGTTCATATGACGAGGACGAGTTTTATGATGACCTGTTAAAAGTAACCAAGGGAAACACCGACGAGGATCTGGCGCGGCTTGCGATTCGTGAATCAGAGTCATGCTATGACTGGATGCTTGGTCAGGGTTGTTTTTTCCAAGAGTCATTATCGGGAACTTTGTCCCTTTCACGTACCAACGCATTTTTTTTGGGCGGTGGTAAGGCGTTAGTCAATGCCTATTACAATCGGTTAGAGGCGCAAAATGTGTCGATTTTCTATCAGGCGACTGTGCTTGATGTTGTGATCCGGGATCGAAGATTTGATGGTGTATTGGTTGATCTGAATGGTGAACAAAAATATGTGCGAAGTCGGGCAATTGTCTTGGCATCTGGTGGATTCGAGGCCGATAAGGACTGGCTCGCCCGGGCTTGGGGGGACGCTGCAAAAAACTTTCTGATCCGAGGAACCCCATACAATACGGGAGAGGTTCTGAAACGTGTTCTCGAGACAGGAGCGGATCAGATTGGAGACCCGACTCAATGCCACGCCGTGGCCATCGATGGGCGCGCTCCCGAGTACGACGGTGGAATTGTCACCCGGGTAGACTGCGTCCCATTTTCCATTGTGGTTAACCAAGCGGGGCATAGATTCTACGACGAAGGCGAGGACGTTTGGCCAAAACGGTATGCGATCTGGGGTAGATTGGTTGCCAAGCAGCCTGGGCAGGTCGCTTACGCGATCATAGACAGTAAGTCCAAAGACTTGTTTATGCCGACAGTATTTTCAGCTACTGTTACCGACAGCCTAGATGAAATGGCTGTTCAGTTAGGTTTGTCTAGAGATCAATTTCTTGCAACGGTTAATGAGTTTAATACTGGTTGTGGTCGTGGTGAGTTTTTTCCGACTGAGTTGGACGGGTTGGAAACCAAGGGCGTACAACCTGCCAAGACTAACTGGGCAAGACCTATTGATACACCCCCGTTCTACGGATACGAATTGCGGCCCGGTGTGACCTTCACCTACTTGGGGTTTCGGGTCGGTCCTGACGCCAAAGTGAGCTTCGGCGGGTTGCCGAGTGACAATGTTTGGGCTGCGGGTGAAATTATGGCTGGAAGTATCCTCGGGGAAGGTTATCTCGCTGGGTTTGGTATGACTATTGGCACTGCGTTTGGACGAATCGCGGGAAAGGAGGCTGGGGCACATGCAAGATCAAGTGCTGGATGAGGCGAAACGTCAGCTAGCTGTGTGTAACGCCTGTCGCTATTGTGAGGGATTCTGCTCGGCTTTCAAGGCGATGACTCGTTACAGGGCGTTTGACACTGAGACAGTGATTCATATGTCAAACCTCTGCCACAATTGCCAGGCGTGTTATCACAGTTGCCAATACACGGTGCCCCACGAGTTTGAGCTAAACCTCCCCAGTGCTCTAGCGAACGTCCGTGTTGAATCTTGGGAATCTCATGTCCCTTTTCCTGTTCTATCGAAGTTATTCCAGAGTAGTCCTCTTGTGTCGCTCGTGAGCGTGGTGGTGGTGTCTATTTTATTTTGGCTGGTCGCTGGAATCCCGTGGCTTGCGGCTGACACCTTCTATGATTTGATAAGCCATTCTGTTCTGGTTTTAATTTTTGGCCCCTTGTTCCTCGCCCCATTACTTATTCTGTTTGTAGGCCTTGGCCGGTACTGGAAAACGGTAAACGGGGAACGGATCACCCGACAGCAACTAGCTGACGCATTCCGGGCGGCTGCCAACCTCAAAAATTTAGATGGGGGCGCGGGGCAAGGTTGTAACTATGAGAAAGATGATCGATACAGTCAGTCACGACGCTGGGCCCACCAGGCAACGATGTATGGATTTTTACTCTGCTTTGCTTCCACATCAATCGCCACCGTGATGCATTACGGTTTTGGTTTAGTGGCCCCTTATCCTTTGATGTCACTGCCTAAACTTTTTGGTGTCACCGGAGGAATACTCCTTACGCTCGGGACCTCCAAACTAATATACCTGAAGACCAAGGCCAATCCCTTGTTAGAGGCATCTAGTCGGCGTGGAAGCGATTATGGCTTTGTTACTCTTCTGTGGTTTGTGTCAACATCCGGGTTGTTGCTTTACTGGGCCGGTGGAACCACGATCGCCGGCACGCTCTTGATCCTGCATCTAGCCAGTATCGCGTGTCTGTTTGTTTCCATACCGTTTAGTAAGATGGTGCACGGGTTTTTCCGCATAACAGCGCTCATCAGGGAGGCACAGTTACAACGAACCTGATGTTTAGTTGACCTTTGCGCTGAGTAGCTTATCCTCCCGCGCCTTCACTCGTTGTTTTTTATTGGATAGATTGTGAATACTTCAAACGCCCCATCGACAAAGCCAAGTAACCCGAACTTTTCCTCTGGACCATGTTCCAAGCGGCCCGGATATCAGTTGCAAGCGCTTGATGTGGGAACGCTGGGACGCTCTCATCGGTCGTCAGTTGGTAAAACAGCGTTGCGCGAGGTTTGTGAAGAGACAAAACGGCTGTTAGGCCTTCCAGACGAGTATTTGGTGGGGGTCGTCCCTGCATCCGATACTGGTGCATTTGAGATGGCGATGTGGTCGATGCTCGGAGCGCGTGGCGTTGACGTATTTGCGTGGGAGTCCTTTGGTAAAACCTGGCTGAACGACATCGTCAAGGATCTTACGCTACCAGATGTAAATATCTACGAAGCAGACTATGGTGTTCTTCCCGACCTATCTTTGACCAATAAGCGTAATGACATCGTATTCACGTGGAATGGAACCACATCAGGCGTCAAGGTACCGGATGGCGACTGGATACCGTCAGATCGTGAGGGATTAACTTTTTGCGACGCCACGTCAGCTGTTTTCGCCATGGAGATGCCTTGGCCAAAGCTCGACGTCACAACATTCAGTTGGCAAAAAGTGTTGGGTAGCGAGGGCGCGCATGGGATGCTTATCCTGAGCCCGCGAGCGGTGGGGCGTCTCGAGACCTATGCCCCGCCCTGGCCATTACCGAAGATCTTCAAGCTTACAAAAAAGGGGAAATTGATAGACGGTATTTTCCGGGGCGAGACGATCAATACACCTAGCATGTTATGTGTCGCGGATTATTTAGACGCCCTGAGATGGATCGATTCTATCGGTGGTCTAAAGGGAGCTATCCGTCGCTCAGAAGAGAACCTCGCAGTTATCGCCGACTTTGTCAGTAAGTCTGACTGGTTGAGCTTCTTGGCGCAGGATCAGAATACAGTTTCCAACACCAGCGTTTGTCTGTCTGTAGAGGCTAGCCCAGATCAGGTCAAAGAGATGACGAAATTGCTCGAGACCGAGGGTGTTGCGTTCGATATTGGTGCTTACCGAGACGCTCCTCCGGGATTAAGAATTTGGTGCGGCGCCACGATCGAAAAAACAGATGTCAAACTTTTGATTGATTGGCTTGATTGGGCCTATACAACCGTCGTTAGCAGGGGATAAACGAACAGTGTTTTCTATACGTACATACAACGCAATATCGCCTAAGGGTCTTGCCCGATTTAATAGCTCACACTATTCGGTATCCGCAGAAAGTCCTGAGGCAGCGGGTGTTTTGTTGAGGAGTTATAAGTTAACCACTGACGAATTACCCGATACGGTGGTTGCTGTCGCTCGGGCCGGTGCAGGTACCAATAATGTCCCAATCCCGCAGCTGACTGAGCGGGGTATTGTCGTTTTCAATACCCCCGGCGCCAATGCAAATGCTGTGAAGGAACTGATCTGCGCTGGGTTAATGATGTCGTCGCGGGACATCTTCGGTGGCTTAAAGTTTGTTGACGGACTGGCGGGCCATACAGCTGATGATCTTGATCCGTTACTGGAGTCTGAAAAGAAACGTTTTGCTGGGTCGGAAATTTACGGAAAGACGCTCGGTATCGTGGGTCTTGGGGCGATCGGATCGCTGGTGGCAAATATGGCCCTCGATCTCGGGATGCGTGTTATTGGGTATGATCCTGCAATTTCGATTGAGGCGGCGTGGCGGTTATCTAGCCGCGTCGTGAAAATGCCAAGTCTTGACACGCTTTTGAGGGACGCTGATTACATAACACTCCACGTCCCGGCAATCGAAGCGACGAAGAACATGATCAATTCTGGATCCATTTCAAGAATGAAGAACGGGGTAAAGCTGTTGAACTTTGCTCGGAAGGAGATCGTCGACGCAAATGACGTCATTAGTGCCCTAGACACCGGCAAGATGGGTGGCTACGTGACAGATTTCCCAACCCCCGAACTGATTGGTCATCCGAAGGTATTGCCAATGCCTCATATCGGAGCGAGTACGGGAGAGGCGGAGGATAATTGTGCTGTAATGGCCGCCGATCAACTGATCGATTTTTTAGAGAACGGAAATATAAAAAACTCGGTCAATTTTCCTGACACATCGATGGCGAGGGGCTCGGATTTTCGCTTAACATTCTCTAACTCCAATGTCCCCAATGTATTAAGCACAGTCCTCGCACAGATATCGGCAACAGGCGCCAACGTTATTGATTTGGTGAACCAGAGTCGTAACGAGATCGCCTACAACATTATGGATCTAGATCAGCCGGTCACTGACGAACTTTTGGACGTTATTTCGAATCTAGAGGGGGTGATTCGAGTCAGGCGCGTATGACTGACCAATCAGAGATCCACTTTTGGGGCCGGAACGGTCTGACTAGCTGATGACATTTATCGGGGAGCCCTTTTGGAAGGACTCAAACGCGGCGAGCATTTCCTGATAAAAAACGGTGAAGGTTTCCTCGGTACAGTATCCGACGTGCGGGGTCGCCAACACTCTTGGGTGAGCCACAAGTCTATCCGAACTGTTGGCGGGTTCCAGTGGGAAAACGTCCGTGGCTAATCCACCCAGAGTGCCGGTATCTAGGCAGCGTAAAAGTGCCTCCTGGTCGATGATTTCGGCTCTTGAGGTATTGACGATATAACCGTCTGAGCCCAAGAGACTGAGCTCGTCCTCTCCAATAAGACCCCTACTACGTTCAGAGAGTTTATAGTGGATACTCACAAAATCTGATCGTAAGAATAACTCAGATTTTGATACCGCTGTGACTCCCGTTGCGATAGCTTTTTCCGTATCTAGGTTACTGCTCCAGGCTAGAACGTCCATCCCGATCGCTAGACCAAGCATGGCTACCTGACTACCCAACCTGCCTAGCCCAACGATACCCAACGTCTTGCCCCGAAGATCTCGACCCATAACAGGTTGCCAGACGTTATCGATTTTGAGGCCATTGATCAGTGGCACAGCTTTTCGACAAAGCATCATTATCAGCATAAACGCATGCTCTGCAGTGGCATGGCCCGGGGAGGACGTACCACAAACAATGACTCCACGGTCTCGGGCCGCGTCGAGATCTATCGCTACGTTTTGCTTACCTGACGTTACGATTAGTTGGAGGTTTGGCAAAGCCTCGATGACTTCGCGTGGAAACGGCGTTCGCTCCCGCATCACTCCGATCGCGTCGAAAGGCAGAAGTATCTCAATCAGTTCATCAGTATTCGGAATATGTGAGTCGATGAATGTGAACGTTAACGCGTCTGAAGAGTCCCAATCAGCGAAGGACTCGGCCCTATTAAAATAATCATCAAGTATTGCTATTTGCATCATTTTTACTCGGTTGGGTTGAGGCTATGCATCCAGCTCAAGGAGTCCTCAGTGGACCCTTTTACGATGTATTCTGCGCCCAATGGTTGCTTCCAGCCACTCCGATCGATCGCCCTAAATATGGTCTTGTAATCTAATTCACCAGTATCGGGTGGCCCACGATCAGGAACCGACGCAAATTGAATGTGGCCAATAAATGAGAAGCATGCATTGAAACGCTCGATCACATGACCCTCGGTCCGACCAACGTGGTAGCAATCGAACATCAGCCTCACGTTTGAACAATTTAGGGTTTGAAGCAGTTCACACGCATGGACAGTATCTCTCAAAAAATATCCCGGCATATCGTAGGGGTTGAGGGGCTCGATTAATACCGACATGTCATGTCGTGACGCGATCTCGGATGCGTATCTTAGATTTTCCAAATAGGTAGTTTCAGCTGATGAACCGGTAATTTTTCCAGCCATAACATGTACGTTCTGTGCCCCCATTTGAGACCCATAGGAAAAGGCCTGGTCGATCGCTTGCCTGGCCTCGGGAATCTTATCCGGTAGGGCCGCAAGGCCAGCATTGAGTGAGCCACGTATCGTATTCAGTCCAAGCATTGAAACTGATGTTGCTTCGAGTGCTTCGCACACATCCATAACCGGTTCGTTGTATGGAAAATGGCACTCCACTGCATTGAAACCAGCGGTGTGTGCGGCCCGGATGGCTTCGGCTAGTGTGTGTTCCTGC
Organism: uncultured Gammaproteobacteria bacterium; assembly: GCA_913042205.1. Classification (GTDB taxonomy): domain Bacteria; phylum Pseudomonadota; class Gammaproteobacteria; order Pseudomonadales; family Litorivicinaceae; genus HIMB30. The sequence continues at coordinate 8,552 of CAJWIY010000032.1, read as the reverse complement.
CAGAGAAATCCGAGATTGGCTGAGAATGTCGGCATCAGTCCCACTCCACGTTGTACTGTTTCACTATCTCCTGTACCTGCTCGTTGCTCAGCATGTTTGGTTCGAGCGAACGCGTCAGGTAGGCAAGTTTTGCTGTGGCCTCCAATTCTTCTGCTGCATAGACTGCCGCCTCTAGGGTTTTTGCGGAAATGACTGGGCCATGACTTGCAAGCATTACCGCGGCATGTTTTCCCGCAAGGCCTTCGATTGTGCGTCCAATTTCAGAGCTTCCTGGGACGATGTAGGGTATCAGTCGCACCTTACCCAGCTGCATGATCCCGTACGGCGTAAGATGTGGTAACCAATCCGTGATGTCGTCGCACGGTAAAAGCGATAGAGCCGTCGAGTAGCAGCTATGCAGGTGCACAACCGCGCCTGCGTCGTCCGCTCGTGTATTGTAAAAAGCCTGATGGAGCGGCACTTCTTTCGTGGGTTTGGGACCAGATAGAAGCTTTCCGTCAGGGCTGATCACGCTCAATGACTCAGGCGTCAGGCGACCGAGGCAGCTGCCGGTTGGCGTCACCACAAGATTACCGTCAGGAAGACGTGCTGAGAGATTGCCGGTGCTTCCGTGCGTCAGTCCTCGCTGGTACAAGCTCAATCCGAAGTCGCATATGTGTTCTCTCACGTCTTTCATGTGTCCTCCAGAATGGCTAGAGCATCGCTGAAAAATTCCAGGGTCCCGAAGTTTCCACTTTTCAGTGCCAGAGCAACCGGATCACTCGATGAAGAACTGAAGACCCAAGGCACGCCCGCACAGATTTCTCGACCAATCGTGACCTCGTCAATGTTGAGCGCTTGGGTCACGGCTCCGGACGTTTCTCCACCGGCCACCACAAAGCGTCGTTTTCCCAGTTGATGAGCAGCCCTTGCGATCTCAGCCATAGCTCTCTCGACAATTGTACCGGCCTCAGCGACACCGAGGGCGGCCTGGGAGGCCTTAACTGAATCGGGTGATGCTGTAGCATAAACGAGCGGAATGGCGTCGGGTGGTAGCGATTTAATCCAAGAGATACAGGTGTCAATTTCTTCTGAATCTAAAGTTTCGGGCGCGATCTGATAGCTTGGATGTCGCCGCCGGTAGTGGTTAACCTGCTGCTGAGTCATTTGTGAACAGCTACCACTCAGTATTATCGCTCGATCTTGTACAGGTGGATCGGAATAATTCTCGGTAGAAGCGATTCCCAAAATCTCTGGCAATGGCATAGCTAGCGCGCTTCCGCCGGTTAGCAACACATTCGATGGTGTATTCCTGACGAGAAACTCAAGATCCGAAAATTCAACCGCGTCACCGATGATGTGCGTTTCTTGTGGAATCGGAGAGCCGTTCTTTTGCGCGATACGATTCCAGACACTGACCGGTGCCTTGACCTGCGAAGCCAGTATCCGGGCTAGGTTTGCGTCTGCCATCGGGGTCAGTGGGTGGTCTTTCATACTGGATTCGTTCAGTAATTGGTCGCCTACGAAGAGGTGGCCCATAAACACTGACCGACCATTTTCGGGGAAGGCCGGGCAGTATAGCGTCTGGCTTTGTTGGGTGATTTTCATGATTGCTTCTGCGACAGGTCCTATGTTTCCAGTCTCCGTCGAATCAAAGGTTGAGCAATATTTCCAGTACAGCTGTTCGGCACCGCCCGCAACTAACCAGTCCGCGGCAATAGAGCAATCCTCCACTGCTTTTTCAACCGGTTCAGTTCGGCACTTAAGCGCAATAATTTCGATATCTGACAGTCCACCTGATGGTCTTGTTGGCAGGCCAAAGTGTAGCTTTACCGACGCGCCACTGCGTCTGAGTAGGCCGGCTAAGTCCGTCGCTCCTGTAAAATCGTCGGCGATACAACCCAGTTTCATGCACTACTTCCTGGCAACTTGATACCTGATCGTTCGGCGAGGACTTTTACGATCGCACTGTCATCTTCAGCGCCAAGACCTGATTCTGATGCTTTGTTGTACAGGGTAAGGGCAGCGTCCGATAGGGGAGTGACTACATTTTTTTGTTCAGCCTCCTGAGTCACTATTCCTAGGTCTTTGACAAAGATGTTTACGCTCGAGAGTGGTGTATAGTCACCTTCAGCGATGTGCGGAGCGCGATTCTCAAACATCCACGATGACCCCGCGCATTTACTGATCACTTCGATCACTTGGTGCAAATCCATCTTTAGCCCGGCCGCGAGATTCATTGCCTCCGCCGCTGCCGCGATATGAACTCCCGCAAGTAATTGGTTGATCAATTTCATCTGTGAGCCCTGTCCTGCATCGTTTCCCAGCTCGAAAACATGTTCAGAGATTGCATCAAAGACAGGTTTTGCTTGAGACATTGCTTGGGGCGAAGCCGATGCCATGACCGACATCCGTCCCTCCAACGCCTTGGCAGCACCCCCGCTCACAGGCGCATCGATATATTGGAAACCCTGACTAGTTATCCGGGACCCGATCTCGATTGCTTTTGAGGGAGCGAGAGTCACACAGTTGATAACGAGGGCATCAGGATTCAAACCGCTGAGCAGCTGGCTGTCGAATAACACGGATTCGGCCTGGCTTGCGTTCACGACGAAGATTAACACGCAGTCGATGTTGGCTATCGAGTCGAGTGATTTTGTCGTATTCCCTCCCGCAGATTCGAATCGTTCAAGTGCATCAGGATTTAGATCGAATCCAGTTGTGGAAATACCACTACGGACGCACGAAACGGCGGCACCAAAGCCCATTGACCCAAGGCCAATGACCAGCGTTTGCATGAGGGAACTCCTTAATATCTCGTTGTTCTTGTCGATCGTCGCGATTATCTGGTAGACAAGAATTCGATCACATAATAATGAAAAGGGGTATCTTGTGGCCAGAATTGTCGTAACCGGTGGCGGTGGTTTTTTGGGTCAACGCTTAATAGGCGCGTTGCTAGAGTCTGGTCGCTTGGTCATAAATGGCGACCACGTCTCTATCGAGTCGCTGTGCGTGATCGACCGGGTAATCCCTGAAAATTCTATGGCTAGGGGGATAGAGACGATCGAAGGTGATTTACTTTCCATTATCCGAAGCCGGCACGAAATATTTGAAGGTGTCGATGCAGTGATACACCTTGCGAGTGCCGTGAGTGGCGAATGCGAGGCTGACCTAGAGCTTGGTCTCGAAGTAAACGTAAACGCAGGCATGGCTCTGGGAAGACGGCTCGCCCAAGAGAAAAATAAACCCCTTCTTGTATTTTCCAGCTCACTCGCCGTTTATGGTGGAACGCCTGAGTTTCCGTTGCCTCCGGTTATTACTGATGATATTCGTCCGAATCCGCAAAACAGCTATGGCGCTCAGAAACTTATACTCGAGACTTTATACGCTGACCTGGCACGTCGCGGTCTAATTTCTATAAGGACACTTAGACTGATGACAGTTTGTGTCAGGCCAGGCAAGCCGAATCGTGCGGCGAGTGGCTTCTTGTCGGGCATGATCCGTGAACCACTCGCAGGTATTGGCAGCAATATACCTGTACCCATGGACACTGAGGTTGCGCTGAATAGCCCGAGGCAAGCGATTGACGGGCTTATCCGTGTGATGGGTATATCGGACAAGGTCTGGGGAAGCCCACTGGGTTTGAATCTGCCAGGCATTCGTATTTCGGTCCAAGGAATGGTTGATGCTCTCGAAGCGGTGGGTGGCCGTGAAATACTTGATCATCTCACCTATGAAATGGATCCTGTCATCCAGCGCATTGTCGCTGACTGGCCCTCGCGCTTCGACTCAACGCGAGCACAGCGGCTTAAATTAGAATCCACCGAGTCTTTCGAGGCGGTTGTGAGACGCTTTCAAGACACTATGTAATCCGACACGCGTCTTCGAAAGCCAACCGCGGAGCACGGGGATGAAGTGCAGAGTCATCGCCACGACCCAACAAAACAACGCAATTAAATTTCCATCGTGTGTCGCCGAAGAACTGAGACTCGACTGCCTCTGAATCAAAGCCACCCATCGGTCCGCAATCGAAGCCTAGTGCGCGGGCTGCGGCGATCAGGAAACCGATCTGCAGGTTTGCATTTGCTAGCGCGTATCGTTCAAGACGATCGACGGCCCATCCTGAATGTGCTGTCGGTTGCTTCATGTGTGGTGCCAGGGTAGTAAAGTTAGTGTGAAAATCTAGATCGTAGGCGAGAATCGCCGCGGTGCCCGCTGTTCGGGTTTTCTCCTGATTAAAATCTAGAGCACACTTTGCTAATCGTTCTATGGACTCTACTGTGTTTACGAAGACGATACGAAGCGGGCAGGAGTTGTTCGCTGTGGGGGCTAGTTTAGCCAACTCATAAATTGCTTTGATATCATTCTCGGAGAGCTGCTCTCCACCAAACTTTTTATGAGATCTTGCGTTGGTGAAAATTGATTCTTTGGAGAAATCCATAAGGATCCTTATATAGTGCTGCTGTATGGTTTGATTAACTTTCCAGTATAGGTGAGGGGAATCCATTACCTTTCAAGACTAGGGAAACTCATGAAGCATTTGATCGCGCGAATTTTACATTGGTTTATCATTGCTTCGATGATCTTGGCCGGGTGCTATCTAGGGCTGATGGTCGTCGTGTTTATCTTGGATTAGTGAAAGAGAAGCGGAAATGTGTATATACGTCTCTATCAGGGAATCGGCATGAACGAAGAGTGTCCAAAACAAGACCCAGCGATTAGGACTATCGCGATGCCTGCGGACACAAATCCGGCTGGGGATATTTTTGGTGGATGGCTGATGGCCCAAATGGATCTGGCGGCAGGAAATATGGCTGCACGTATTGCTCGTGGAAGGGCTGCAACAATCGCGGTGGAAGACATTCAATTTTTGAGGCCAGTACGAGTAGGAGATGAGGTCACTCTTTATGCTGATCTAGAGTCCGTAGGTAGAACCTCGATGAAAATCAATGTCGTGGCCTGGAGAAGGGCCAGAGATAGTGATGAGACTGAAAAGGTCACCGAGGCAGGCTTTACTTTTGTAGCACTTGATGAGTCGGGTAAGTCGAGGTCGGTGCCTAACATCTCTGGTCGGGTTTGATAGAGGTCTTACGTGGAAGAGTTAACAGTTCGTGACTGGTTTGTATTAGTCGGACTGATCACAGGTATCCTCTATGGTGTAATTGCTCAAGCCAGTGTTTTTTGTATTCGGCGGGGAATTGCGGATTTTGCTGAAGGGAAGGGTCTCGCTAGTGCTACAGGATGGCTTGGGGCCATCTTTATCGCTTTGCCGCTAACCCAATGGATGTTGTCGGAACGAATCCTTGATGAGTCTCAAATGGTATATTTTCCCGAGTCGCTGTCTTGGTGGACCACAGCCCTCGGAGCCGCCGCTTTTGGTGTCGGTATGATGCTCACCAGAGGATGTCCTGCTCGTTTGGTTGTGTTAAGCGCGACAGGTAACCTAAGAGCATGGTTTGGTTTACTTGTTCTTGGAATATCTGCGTACGCAACATTTAAAGGTTTACTAGCAGAGAGTCGTGTTCACCTGCAGCAAATGGGAACGTGGGATTTACCAACAGAATCCATATTTGCTTTATTTCCAGAATTTGACAGACCACTGGTCGGCATAGGCACGGTTGTTACTGGTTTTTTTGCCCTTCGCCACGGATTGAGTCGGAGCCTAATCGGGGGTCTTTTGATCGGGACTCTCGTCGCAGGCGTGTGGTGGGCAACAGCGATCCTCGGTTCGGATGATTTTGATCCCATAAACCCTGTATCTCTTAGCTTTGTCGCCCCTCTAGGCGAGACGATTACATATGTACAACTGGCATCTGGCCTCGAGCCGACGTTCAATGTGGCTCTCATTGGGGGCGTCATTTTAGGAGCCTTCATTTCCTCGATGATTCGGCAGGAGTTCCAGTGGCAAACTTTTGAATCTGCAGCTGATCACGTGAGATATTTTCTTGGTGCTGTACTGATGGGGGTCGGAGGTATACTCGCCCTTGGATGCAGCACGGGCCAAGCAATTACCGGGGTTGCAACAGGCTCGATCTGGTCACTGTTGGTCACAATTATTATATTCACGTCCGGATACTTGACGCACGTCCGTTTGCTAAAAAATAAATAAGGCTCAACTAATTGAAATTTTTTCCGATCTTCTAACTATGTTTATGTGATTGGTTGTAGCGAGCGCTTTTGTTTCTCTATTGGGGTCTATGCCCGCTGACGCCGCATGCCGCACTTATCACTACGATCATGACGGAAATCCTCACACACCCTCAAGGTTCAATGTGGCTTGCGAGCAATCGTTCGATTTGCGAAAAATACCGAGATATAAAATTCCATCGATTGATGTGTCGACCGGCCGCACGCCAGTGCGCAACCCGAGGCATATTAAGCTTCCAACTCCTAAGCCAAAGTGTGACATTCCAAGTGTCTATCACTTCACGATGATGCAGACGCTCTCTGTTTGTATGACAACAAGGTAAACTCTCCGTATTGACTGGGAGAGTTAGTTTGATTACCGAATCGGAAGCGAATCATCTTAAAGAGAAACAGCGAGCGTTGAGAGATGGCTTTCAAGACAGTCTCGGTCTCAGAGTTCATCGGGCTATCAGTTGGTTGCAGCGCGCAGCAAAGGAACAAGATGACCCAGATGCTTCGTTTGTTTTTCTATGGATCGCATTTAACTCTGCATATTCGCAGGATATTGGTATTGCGTACCATGTCTCAGAAAAAGGTCGGTTCAAGAGTTTTCTGAGTACGCTTCTATCATTCGATCAGATTGATCGTATTTATCATATCGTTTGGACTCGTTTTCCTCATGAGATCCGGTTAATTCTGGAAAATCCTTATGTTTTTGGTCCGTTTTGGAATTTCCAGAATGGAATCGAAGGTTATGATGATTGGGAACAGAGATTGGAGTTGTCTGTAAAGAAGGCTAAGGTGGCGCTTGCCGAGAAGAATACCGAGCGGGTGCTAAACGAACTCTTTGACCGTTTGTATGTTCTTCGTAATCAAATCATACACGGAGGGTCGACTTGGGCGGGCGCAATCAACCGCGCACAAGTCCGAGATGGTTCTGAGATCCTGGCCTCGCTACTACCAGTCTTTGTCGAGTTGATGATGGAATATTCTGATCATCCATGGAAGGAGCCGATCTATCCCGTAATTGGGTAATAAAAAGAAGATGAATTTGACTAATCAGACCACGGTCGCTGTTGTTGACGATGATCTCGAACTCGGGACAAAGAATTCGCTAGTTGCGCTAACTTCTGTTAACAATGGTTTAGTTTCATAAGGCACTGGTATTGGTGTTAGGTTTTCAACTTATCAAAAAAAGATAAACAGCTAGTTTCTCCGCCGGAGCAAGCGATGAAGTTCCACCGTTTGGATTTTCTTGAAGATCACGCTCGTTCGATACTTCGATTTTATGAGCCGATTGTGTTGGACAAACAAGGCGGTTTTTTTCAGAATTTTCAAGATGATGGATCGATTTTCGATAAGAAATCGCGACATCTTGTTTCGTCTACGCGTTTTGTCTTCAACTACGCGGAGGCGTATCGCAGAGGTCTCGGTGATCATTATCGTGAATGGGTCCGGCATGGTCTTCAGTTTATTGAAGAAGAGCACTTGCGACCCGGGACAAATCAATATGCTTGGCAAGTAGGTCTGGTGCGAAACGAAACAGTCTATACGTATGGTCATGCCTTTGTACTCTTGGCGCACGCTAAAGCGCATTCAATTGGCGAATCAGACTCAATCCTAAGATTACGATCGGTTGATCAATTTCTGCTGGATCAATTTTTTGAACCTGAGAATGCTGCGTTCGCGGATGAGCGTTCAGCTGATTTGGCTGAGCTATCTCCCTACCGCGGACAGAACGCCAATATGCATCTCTGCGAAGCCTATATTGCTGCTTACGATGCGACTGCAGACAGCGACTTTTTGCTACGTGCCCAACGTCTTGCGAAGCGTTTTGCTGCGGATTTGGCTGCCTCTGCTGGTGGTCTGATCTGGGAACACTATCATTCAGACTGGTCTATCGATTGGGACTATAACAGGGATAAGCCCGGTGATCTGTTTAAGCCGTGGGGGTTTCAGCCGGGTCATCAAGTTGAATGGGCAAAATTATTGCTCCAACTTAATGAGATAGAGAGTGATGAATGGTATCTCGGGAAAGCCTCAGAATTATTCGACTTGGCAATGGAGCATGGATGGGATACCGATTTTGGTGGGATTGTTTATGGATTTGCCCCAGACGGTTCGTTTGCTGATGACCACAAATACTTTTGGGTACACGCAGAGGCATTTGCTGCCGCGTATCGGCTATATGTGGCGACTAACGACAAAAAATACCTCGCCTGGTACGAGAGAATTTGGGCATATTCTTGGGAATATCTGATTGATCACGTGCACGGAGCATGGTTTAGGATTCGTGACCGACAAGGGCAAGCGATCGATAATCTCAAATCTCCGATGGGGAAAGTCGATTACCACACGCTAGGGGCTTGTTGGGACGTTATAGACCAAATAAAAATTGGTGTGCCGGCACATGAGTAGGGTCCTGCACGAGATTTTATTAGGATCAT
>CAJWIY010000031.1 GCA_913042205.1 uncultured Gammaproteobacteria bacterium | reverse complement strand
CGGATCTTTTGATCCAGGACATTCGAAAATTTGCACGCAACCTTAACGAATGGCCTCCTTCTGGTTAAGACTTGATGATTGAGCAAACATCGGTAATGTGAGTATCAAGATTTACGTGGATTGGATCTACTTCCTTCGGAATCTCCATACCTGATAGAGATGGCGTTAAGACTTTAAAACCCTCGCGCGATAGGTGCTCTGCCACAAATTGCCAACACCAACCTCCATGAAATGCGCCATGAACCAGAAGAAACGTCATTCTTACTAATCTACAGGTTTTGAGTTGACCCGATCGGCCCATAAGTAGATCAATAGCCCTAACCAGATCAATGCAAATGCCAACACGTGCACTGGAGAAAAGTCTTCGTCGTAAACGAAGATGCCAATTAAAAAGCTAACGGTTGGCGCAAGATAAAACAGCATTCCCAGCATTGAAAGGGGGACCCTATGCGATGCAACTACGTACAAGAGAATAGGCAACATTGTGTACACGGCGGACAATGGCAACAGCAACCCGGACCAAGATAACAACGAGTGACCTCCCTGCAAGGGAAACTGGATGACGAACCAGAATCCAATGAAAAACAGAGGTACCGTTTCCAGAAAAAGGCCCGCTGCAGGTTCGACCGATAACCGCTTCCGAATAGCGCTATAAATAGTAAAACTGAGTCCCATGGTAACTCCGAGCCATGGGTTATCTCCGAGCCAAGCAATCAAGACGACCACACCCAACACTGAGAGCCCCGTCGCGAGCCACTGGATTCGACTTACTCGCTCGCTGAAACAAATACAGCCCAGCAAGGTGGAGAATGCTGGCACTAAATAGAAACCCATTGAAAGTTCTACAATGCGTTCCGTAAAAATGCCCCAGATATACAACGCCTGCTGTGTCGCGACGATTAAACTCGTTATGACAATCGGGAGAAAAAGTCGCCTACTCTGGAAAACTGATACCACCCCTTTCCATGACCGCATCAATAGCAAAACACACAGCATGAAAGGCATGGCCCACAGCGCGCGGTGGCCATATACGCTTAAGAAACCAAATAATTCGGTTTGCTTAAAATAGAAAGGGAAAGAGCCCCAGATTAGGATTGCAAAAAGACCATAAGCAAGACCAATGCCATCAAAGTGGCGATGAGCGCTTGACTGCACTACGCCTGGCCTCGGTCGAACACTATCGCCGACTCAAACAGAGGTCTTCCCTTAATTGGCCGAGCGTCGATTCAATCCACCGAATATTGGACTCTTGCGACTTCGTCAATTAACGGCATAAATCGATTGGCAAAAGATAGATGGGTGGGGTGATCTCGATAAGAAAACAAGGCCTCTTCATCTGGAAAATCAATCACTAACGCATAGTCCCACGTGTCGTCTCGAATTTCTAAATCTGGCCCAAATTCAAATCGCGAAACGGTTGGAACAATATTCACTAACCCTTGAAATCCCTCGGCCATTGCCTGAATTTGATCCGCTTTCACTTCAGGCTTGAATCGAATCATCGTAATCTGACGTATCACTGTTTTGGTCTCTCCTCATTCCTTCGGCTCACGACTGGTGCTCACTGATTGAGAATAAAATCTGCGCATCTTTCGCCGACCATAATTGCAGGCATATTGGTATTGGATGACACGAGAGTTGGCAGCACGGCCGCATCTGCGACACGCAAACCCGAGATGCCATGGACTCTGAGCTCTGTATCTACCACTGATCGAGAATCCTGACCCATTTTGCACGTACCGACCGGATGCCAACATGTATTGCCACATTCTCGAGCGTAATTGAGCAAAGACTCATAGTTTGAAATGGAGGTGCCAGGTCTCACCTCTCTCTTGATTAGCCGCCGAAATGGCTTTTGCGCAGCCAAGTCTCTACATAGCTCAAGACCAGTCACTACCGCCCTCTGATCAACTTCGGACTGTAGATAATTTGCATAGATCTCTGGTGTATGAAATGGGTCTGACGTTCTTATATGAACAGATCCTCGCGATTGAGGATGCAACTGGAACGCCGTTAATCCAAAACCGGAAAAAGTATCAACGCCAAGCCCGTCTGCCATTGCGAACCGATCTTTGCCGCTTACATGTGCGATCCCCAGTTTGAGATCCGGAGTCTCTAATTCGTGATCAGTCTTGACATGAGCAAAACAGGTTATCGTTGGAGTAGTCATAAGACCCCGGCGCAGAACAAAATACTGTATCCCGGATCGTATCGCGAACGCTCGTTTGGTAAACAGATCATTTACCGTAATAGGCTTTGTACACTCGTAAGTTGTCCGAACATTAAGATGGTCTTGAAGATTCTCTCCGACCCCCGGTAGATCTGTAATTACTTTGATTCCTCTTTCTTCTAGCAACTCAGCTTTACCAACGCCCGATCGCTCAAGAATCATTGGTGAACCTATCGCACCGGCACTTAAAATCACCTCTCCACTTACTGTGACTTCATGCGCATCTCCAGGATGACCGGAGGAGTCAAACTCAAGATATTTGAGCCCCCTTACCTGATCGTTTTTTATCGTTAGCTTCTCGACAAGCGCTCTCGTGACGACAGTAAGATTGGGCCGTCGACGCGCTCCTCGAAGATAGCCAACTTCTGTACTGCATCGCTTCGCATTCGTCTGAGACATCTGCGCATAGTGAGCACCTTCATAGTTCCCCCCGTTGTAATCATCTGCAATAGGTATGTCGATGTCAGAACAAGCATGCATAAATGCCTCAGAAAGAATATCTTTGTGCGCAATCTCCATAACATCGATGGGACCCTCTGTCCCTCTTGATGCGTTGCCTTTATTACGAAATTTCTCGATGCGCTTAAAGATTGGCAGCACATCCTCATATCCCCAACCCGAACAACCTGCATCTCTCCACCGATCGTAGTTATGCTTGTCTCCGCGTGTCACTACCATGCCATTGATGTTACTGGAGCCGCCGAGGAGACGACCCCTTGGCCAATACAATTTTTTACCCAGCATGTTCTTTTCCGGTTCAGTAAAAAAGGGCCACAGGAGTGATTCGTCTGCGAGCAACTTGCCGAGACCAATAGGGGTTCTAATCCAATCTTGCGCATTTTTTGAGTCACGGCCGAGGGCAAAGGCAATCCCCTGAAATAATGCCCTACAGGATTCAAACCGCCCATTGACCTCACCACCGGCCTCAAGCAATAACACTCGCAAATCGACGTTCTCGCTAAGCCGAGCGGCTAGCGCGGCCCCCGCTGATCCTGCGCCAGCAATCACATAGTCATAATTTTTCATGCTCAAACCGAGAGTGAATTCCGATCTTAACGAGCCGTATAGAACGACACTTCTAGAAGTTCGCGAATTTCGCTAACGGACGATGAGACGGGGTTGGTCGATCTTGCGGCATCGGTAAATGCTTTCTCTGCGATGATGTCTAGATTCTTTTCCGGTACTTGAAGATCGGAAAGGCCGCGAGGAATTTCAAGAGTGTCCAGAAGTTCTACTACGCCGGAGTACATTCCCTCAAAATCTTGGGAGAGCAGTCCCATCGCCTGACTGATTTGAGGCGATCTTTGCATCAATGCACTCTTGTTGAACAAGAGAACCGGCGGCAAAAGGACGGCATTTGTAAGGCCATGGTGTGTATCACATACCGCACCCACCATATGACTCATTGCGTGAACTAACCCCAAACCCTTGAGGAATGAAATCCCGGCGAGACACGATCCGACAAGCATCGCGCCGCGAGCCTCAAGATCTTCGCCGTGCGTTACGGCGCGCTCTAAAGAACCGCTAATCAGCCTGATCGCTTCAAGCGCCAAACCATCACACAAGGGATTCCAATCTGGCACTGAGTATGCTTCGATCGCGTGGACAAGAGCGTCGCACCCGGTCCACGCTGTCAGATCGGCCGGCAACCCCAACGTAAGCTCAGGATCAAGAACCGCTAAAAGAGGCTTTTGTTTGGCATGCCAAACACACCGTTTAACACTCTGTTCGGTGTCCGTAAGCATCGCTGTGCTCTCGGTCTCCGCACCCGTGCCAGCAGTCGTCGGCACACAGATGAGCGGCACGAATGATTCAGACGCCAGATCAGGGGACTCCGAATGGTCGTAGTCGAATGCCCACAAATCAGTGTCATTGCATCCAACCAGGCTTATTGCCTTTCCAGCATCCATTCCGCTTCCACCCCCAATCGCGATCACTGCGTCATGGCGACCCTCTTCAAACGCACGTTTTCCCCGAGCAATTTCCTGATCAGTCGGATTGGGGGAGACATCACTAAAAACGACACTTTGGACCTTACTAGCAAGACAAACATCACTCACACGCTCTATAAAAGGCAGGTCTCGACTACCTCGGTCAGTAACGATTAAAGGATTCGCTATGTTGTTTTGGACACAGAAGTCTCCGATCTCGACAAGTCTTCCCGGGCCATATCGCATCGGCACTGGGAACGTCCAATCTGCATGCGTCAAAAAGTCTGGCATTTCCACCTCCTATTTCACTAGTGTGTCCTGATATGCAAGTTTATCTATTCGGACTCGCTATCAGGCTGCTCCTCAAACTTATATTCGTGCGTTACTACTGGAAACCAGTGCGGAAAATGGTCCAACAACCCAAGCAAATCTGTTAATACATCTACGTCCCCACTAATGTCATCGACCAGTTGGAGGAACTTGTCGATGCTTAATGGCTCCAAACTCATTTGCCCAATGACTGCTCGTGTCAACGTCACTGTTGCTTTAGCTTCAGAGACATTTCCTTCCCGATGATTCAGAACACAGTTACACAGTTCGCTGTGCGCTAATTCATCACTATCGCTAAGGATCCAGTTTATTTCGAACGCTTTCCCCTCAGAACGAGAAGCATTTAGTCGAATACTCAGCGCGTCCAACATATGCAATACGCTCATACTTCTCGTGACATCGCGCAGGACCCTATGGAGTTTCGGAATCTCCGGCAGACCTTCGGTCAGTTCGATCGCCGCTGAAAGATAAGCATTTCTCCATGTCGCGTTCTCGGCACTATAGCCAAGTTGTGTGTGGGCGGCCGAGGCCAGTTCCCGCGCAGCAACGTTTTTCGGATCCGCCCACAATACTTGATTCAAAATATGGACAACCCATCGATAGTCGCCACGCTCGTAATCTTCCCGCGCCCGATTAATCACCATATTCATACCGCCCATGTAATCAATCGTCTTTCGAGCAAGCGCTCGCGGGGGCAGTTCATCCAAGGTCGCGGGATTTCCGTCATACCAACCGAGATAATAGGCATAAATCCCACGGACGTTATGTTTCAGGGTGCCGTAATAGCCTCTGAGATGCCACAGTCGTGCCAGGCTAGGAGGAAATTCAATTTGGTTAGCAATCTCAGATGGAACATAACCAAAATTCATCATGCGCAAGGTCTGATCGTGCATAAACTTAATTCCATCACGCTGTTGACCCAGAAAAACCTTTACCTCCTGTTTGCCAAACACGGGCCAGTTGTGACCACTGACAAGATACTCCGTCTCGGAGAACTTTAGGGATCGCGCGACAGAATCTGCCCACTGCATTGCATCACGGGGAAACGCCCCTCTGATGGTGTAAACGTTATGCATACACATGTAGCAATTGTCTGCGACGTGCAGAGTTTTGAATTGCGGAAAGTAGCAATGCATTCCTGTCGGGGCCTCCCCCGGCGCAAACATAAATTCGATCTCTACGCCATCGACCGATAACTTTGCGCCATCCTGACCTATGACATCTGTTGGGGCGATATAAGTGACCTGACCACCCTCAATGGCCTGACCCAACCCATCATCCACCAAGCCAGAAGCGCTAATTGGGAGGTTTTCTCCATACATATAGGCATTTCTTGATGGAGTTCCTTCCGCAGCTAAACCATGCTCTTTCAAGACCCATTCCACAAACCCTTCCGAAGCAAACACACGGACTTCACCGCTCTCTACCTGGTCCTCAGATATCATTCCTCGGACGCCACCAAAATGATCGGAGTGCGTGTGGGAATAGATCATCGCGACAATCGGTTTTTCTCCCACGTGTTCATGCAGGAGGTCCAAAGCATATGCTGCAACCTCCGCGGTCGTTAAGGGGTCAATAACGATATAGCCGTTATCACTCTCGACGAACGTAACATTAGCGAGAGATTCACCCCGAACCTGGTACACGCGGTCCGTGACTTTAAATAAGCCACGGAAATTATTTAACAGAGCGTGTCGCCACAGGCTTGGATGAACCGTTACAGGAGCATCGCCGTGAAGGAATTCTTCAAACGCTTCATGATGCCAAACGACGTTTCCTTCTGAATCATAAACCGCTGCATCATCAGGTCGATGAATCAACCCGCGTGATGCAAATTCAAAATCCTGTTGATTTTGCCAATCAAAAGTCGGATCACAACATGCCTCGCCATGAGCAATTTCCGTAGCTTGAGTTGGCGGTACTAGTTTTGTCATAGGTATAACTCTTTTTTTCAAGAAAGAAACTTATCGGCACTGGGAAAATTTTTGACCAACCCACTCTTGTTAAAGCGTATCGTCCATGACAGGCACAAAGGCCTTCGTTATGACGTCTTCTCACCCACAAACGTTGCTCTGTGGAGCACCCTTCGAAAACCTGCTTTATCGAATCGTGCGGCAAAGTCATCACTGATCGGGCTATGTAGCGTCACACGATTATCCCAAAGCACAAGCGTGCCTTTTTGCCACCGCACCCGACACGTTATCTCTGAGCGGACACAGTGCTGAAATAAATATTCAAGCAATGGTCGGCTCTCCGCAACAGTCATCCCTTCGAAGTGGGTCGTGTATTCTTCATTAACAAAAAGGGCTTTTTTCTGGGTAGCAGGATGAATCCTTATCACAGGATGGACGGAAGCAATTCTCTCGGCATGCTTTGCTTGCATACCATCGAACTCATCATGGAATCGACCAACTTCGCCACTATCGTGAACGGCACTCAATGAATCGAGAAGCTCTTTTAACCCAGGCGAGAGAGTCTCGTAAGCGAGATACATGTTAGAGAAAAGCGTATCCCCACCATAGGGCGGAACCTCACGAGCAAATAAGGCGGCTCCTTTGGATGGCTCTGGAAGAAAGGTCACATCGGCATGCCAGTTGCCGCCCCAGTTCTCCACTTCCCAGGGTTCTTTCACAATTTCCGTTATTTCCGGAAGTCCGTCCAAACTTTCTACAAAAGGGTGCGCTTGTAGCGCAGAAAAGCGTGAAGCAAATTCCTTATGCTCTGATGGTGAAAGATCTTGGTCTCGAAAAATAATGACTAAGTGATCGATGAGAGCTTGATTAATTTCCGCAAACACTTCTTCTGAGATGGGGCCTCGAAGATCCACTCCGGAGACCTCCGCACCAATTGCCCCAGTTAGCGGCTCGATATTCATTCGATCGCGGCCAAGTCCTTCAGAATAGCCGGGAGAGCTCATGACTAAACTTCCGAGGCGCCTGGCTTGTATCCGAAAAAATGGGTTGGGCGCAAAAAACCATCATCAATCGCACATTTTTTTAAGCGACTACTCTCTAAGCGATAACCCGCCTCATCTTTTCCAATTAATTGTTCCAATTTGGAGAAATTTTCCCCTTCTAGCGTGCTGATCTCCTTGTTGATCTCTGTTTGGTACCACTCATTTCGATCTCGAAGAGAAACTTTTTCAAACCCGACGTTGGAAATTGCACTGCGAGTGCTCTCTAAATCACTCATCCTGAAGTCGAGATGAACGAAATCGAGCCAACTTTGCGCCCGACTTGTCAGGGTCGTCTCGTCACCTCGCAGCCAATCACTTCCAACCATTAGTCCACCGGGGCGTAACACTCGCAACGCCTCCCGATAAAATGCGACCTTGTCTGGCATGTGGACAATTGCGTCTTTGCTAAACACAACATCCAGAGATTCATCGTCCAGAGGCAATGGCCCGGGTTCAACCAGTTTAAATCGCACCCGGTCCTCAAGCCCCGCCGCTTCTGCGCGTGCAGTAGACTGATCAATCAGGTGTGCTTCAACATCAATTCCCATTACGCTACCTGCTCCATATTTTTCCGCAAGCAAAACTGCAATTACTCCGAGGCCGGACCCAACATCAACGACATCGGCATCTTTGATCGGCAGATCGCGTAACATCTCTGCGACTTCTTCAGGACCACCAGGCGCAAGATAACCATCTCCCCACATCCACTGCAGGGCCTCATTAAACTTATCGTTATATTGGGACACTGTTTCTGTCTGAGACATAAATGAAATCTCCTTATAAATTTGGGTATTGATTTCTTTCGGACGGGGAAACGCCGCGCTATATCAAATCGTTTTCCATCAAGTGGGCTGGATTACTCAATCGCTGTTCTCACCCGCATCTCAATTAGCCCCTGCGTTATCGGAGAGGCAACTCCTTGAGTCTTCGCTTCGATGAACGCGGGTCCCTCGTGACTCACTGCCCGCACAACCGTCTCCTTGATATCGTTTGGGTCAGTAACCGATTGCGAGAAGGCACCTGCAGCCTCAAATATCTTGTGATAGTCCACATCGCGCAGTCGCGTGCCGATTTCCCTACCCCACATCGCCTTTTGTTGCTCACGAATCATTCCCCATTGCGCATTATTTGCGACGATCATGGTGACGTTGACCTTGCGGTCGATGGCAGTCTCCATTGGTGTAAATCCCGGAGCTAAACCAAGAGACCCATCGCCTGTAATCAGAACAACATTGGCGGAAGGCGTGGCCATCTGTATCGCTGTTGCAAATGCTGGGCCCGTCCCCATCTGCTCCCAAGGCCCCGGCGCAAAAACACCTCCGAGTGGTCGTCCCTTAAATGCCCAAAAATTAATGGCAATTTCAGCCCAACAAGCGATATCGCCGCCATCCACCACCAGAATATCTTTTGCTCCCAAACAACCGAGGACGTCGATACACAGACGCAGGGGATGGATCGGTCCATCACAATCGTCTAGAACTCGCTGATGCACTTGAAGACTTTTTTTCCGGGTTTCACGGATCTTACGGACCCACTCCTCATCTTTTTCATTTACATCTCCACTTTTATCTAATGCCTCAATAAAAGCTCTGACATCAGACGCAATACGAACGTCTGCCAGCATATTGCTACTCAGCTCACGAGACGTGGCGTTCACAGAAATCAGCGAACTTTCAGGACTAAATAACGGTGCTGTGCCCTGATTAAGCGGAAATGCGAGTTTTTCACCCAGCATCAAAATGACATCACATTCCTCACTAACAAGCCGACTGCAGGGGTTCTGGTGATATTCAAGAAGACCCATATGCAGAGGATGAGTTACATCGACCGACTTAAGGTGTGTGAAAGGCGTAAAGACTGGAATATGTTTTCTCGCGGCAAAATCCATCAGGTGATCTTCCGCGCCGGAGTGCCAGACATCTTGACCTGAGATGATGACTGGTCTCTTCGCCTGATTCAGCAAAGAAACCGCTTCCTCAAGATCAGAAGGATTCGGCCACGGCCGATGCACTTTGCGTCTTTTTGGGTCAAATTCCCTTCGCCCAGGGATCGCCTTATCATCAATCTGAGCGGTAAATAGAAAGTTGATTGGTACCGTGAGCTGTACCGGTCCCGTCGGGTGACTAGCGGCAATATCAAAAGCTTTATCAAAAAACCACGGCATCCTTTGAGCCTCATTCACTTCAATCGAGTACTTAGTCATACTCCGCACTACTTCAGCTTGTGGCAGCTCCTTGAATCCGTGATTGTCGAAGTGGTGCGTGTTAGAGGACACACCGATAAAGATGACGGGATCACCCGCATAATGGGCTTCAGCCACGGCCGAAATGTAGTTGGTAAAGCCGCTAGGCTCTGCGACACAAACTGTCACGTCACGCTTGTATCGCGCGGTCGCGGTCGCTAAAAAACCTGCTTCCATTTCATTTCGTGTCGCGACGACGTCTATCCCAAAGTCCAGACAGGCGATCAACAAGGGATTTGTAAACCCACCACACAGCGTGAAGATCTGATCAACTCCTTTCGCTTTGATTGCCCGTGCAAGGAAATGACCGCCTGAAATCTTCCCCTCAGCAGCTTTACTTAGGTCTTTTGGCATCGTTACACGTCGACTATCTTTCACTTAAACGCGTTTACGACGACCCTGAACGATCCGGTCCAAAATCATCGCAAGAAACAGAATAGCGAAGCCTGCCAATAGCCCTTGGCCCACATCTGCATATTGAAGCGCTTCAAGTACTTTTTCGCCCAGACCCTTCGCGCCGATCAACGAAGCGACAACCACCGTCAATAAACTAAGCAGGATGGTCTGATTCATTCCTGCCCGGATCGATGGCGCAGCCAAGGGCAAGTCAATTCTCGTCATCAAGTACCACTTAGAAGCCCCGTACGCGATCGCAGCCTCTCGTATTGATTCAGGAACGCCGTTGAGACCAAGAACCGTCAAACGGACGGTAGGTGGCATGCCAAATATCAGGCAAGTAACTACTGCAGCAGGTTTACCGGCCCCAAAAAAAAGAATGATCGGGATCATGTATACGAACGCAGGCATAGTCTGCTGAAAGTCGAGAATTGGCCTCACGATGGCATAGGCTCTCGGATGCCTTGCACAAAATATGCCGAGCGGAATTCCAAGTCCGATTGCGATTAGCGCCGCTGTGCCGAGAAGCGCTAATGTCTGCATTGACAAAACCCAAAGACCGACGAGACCCGTAATAGCAAGAAACGCGCCGGTATAAATCGCTGCCCTAACCCCTGCCGACAATGCGGTCAACGCAATAATGAAGCTGGACACCACAATCCAAGGTGTCTGTGTAAACACCGCCTCAAGAAAATCAAGGACTGATCGGATGCTGAAACTAATTCCATCCCAGAATCCTTCCCCGCGAGTGTTCAGGGATTCAAATACCACTTCAATGCCTTTAATAGCTCCCATACGAATCTCAGGGTCGGTCGGGAATAACTGCAAAAATGGAATTGCGCCACCCGTTCCGAAATGAGCGGCGCTGGCCGCGTAAACAAGAAACACAAATAGGCCTGACATTATGAGCCGAACTAGACTAATCCCAGATTTAAGGGATCTATCTGATAGCCACTCGGAAAATCTCGCCTCCAGCGCAGAGTTGGCCAGGACGCCCTGAATTATCTTTACCAACAACATTAGAGCCAGGCCAAAAACTACGACCCAAATCCTAGATGCCTCAATCTGCGCAAATTCCATTTGCGACTGCCGGACAATCTCCTCTAGGCCTTCAATATTCCTGTTGTAGGCATCTACCTTGTCCGAGTTGTTTTCGATTGCAGATTCCAACTGAGTTCGCCGGAGTTTCAGCTGCAACTCCATCTGGGCGATCCTCTGGGAAACTTCCGCTGTCAGATCACCCCAGCCACCACGGACAATCTGTGCAAGGGCAAATGCCTCTAGGACGGTAAACGGCAGGCCCCACTTCCATAACCCACGAAAACCGAACCAAATGGGTCCGAAAATTGCGGCAGCCCAGTTAAAGGTCCATGTAAACCCGGACTTGTTCCCGATCCGGGTAAATTGCAAACCATAGTATTGCCCGTTTGAGCCAGAAAACTCTTCGACTAAACCCTTTAGATCTGAGTCATCTCCTCTCGTCTGATCCTGCGCCTGATCCTTGGCGGAGCCTGTCATGATGTTTCGGCTCCCTCAATGACTGTCTTGAGAAGATCTTCTCTGGTAACGATTCCAATTTTTTGGCCGTCATCGCCCACGATCAGTAACGGCTGATCTGAAGCGATAGCTTTATGAATGAGCTCGCCGAGATGGGCATTGTGGTCGAAGCGCGCCAGCCCTTCCGGCAGTGGTCCATGTGTTTTTTCAAACAAACCGATTGATTGCATAATGGCATGAGCACGTACCACCTTGAGACGGGAAATACCTGAAACAAAGTCCGCTACGTACTCGTCTGCCGGGTTTAAAACGATTTCCTCAGGGGTGCCTATCTGGACAATTCGTCCATCACGCATAATTGCGATACGGTTGCCGATTCGGACTGCCTCATCTAGATCATGGGTGATGAAAACTGTCGTCCTCTTCAGTACCGATGCTAACTGCATGAATTCGTCTTGTAATTGACGGCGAATGAGTGGATCTAGAGCGCTGAACGGCTCATCCATCAGCAATATCTCTGCGTCAACCGCCAGTGCGCGGGCCAATCCAACCCGCTGCTGCATTCCTCCCGAGAGCTCATGAGCGAACTTATTACCCCACCCTGTCAATTCGACCATGTCAAGAATCTTTTCAGCAATGGATCTTCGTTTATTTTTTGGAACCTTTCGAATTTCTAAAGGCATCGCGATATTGTCCAGCACAGACCTATGAGGCACTAGTGCAAAATTCTGAAACACCATCGCGATGTGGGTGTTTCTGTAACGTCGCAACTCGTCTTCTGAGAACGCCAACACATCGTTACCGTTAACCATTATCCTGCCTTTGGTTGGTTCCAAAAGGCGATTAATATGCCGGACAAGTGTCGACTTACCACTACCCGAAAGCCCCATGATGCAAAAGATTTCGCCGCGTTCAATCTGTAAGTCAACGTCCGCAACCCCGATTACACAGTCATATTGCTCTAACACCTGCTGTTTCGTAATGCCATCGTTTTCGATCGCAGCCATCGCCTCAAGATGACGATCGCCAAAGATCTTCCATACCCCTTCGATTTCGATTGCGGGTGTACGTTGCTCAGAAATCTCAGTCATTATGAAGTTACGCGTGACTATGGGTAGGGACAAAAATCGGCGACAAAGCGACCAAAGGAGTCTGCCCTCGGGGGTTCCCCGAGGGCAGTATTAAAGTTTAGTTCGGAGATTTAGAGTCCGAACCAACTATCAACGCGTTTTGGATTTGCCGCAATCCACGCAGAAATCATCTCACGCGGATCTTTTTTAACTCCAGCTATCTCGTAAGCCCAGAGCGTTACCGTATCAATGTCCAATTGGATGTTAGCCATTAGTTCAGCTACTAGGGGCGCTTTCGTCTCGAGTGCCTTTGCCCAGCCAATTTGAATGACCTTGGGTTTGCTAGCGCAGGTAATTTTTGAATTTTCATACCAGTTGGGATCTTCATCCTGAGTAACCTGGTTCCAGCACCCTTGTCCATCATTCTCCGGCTCCTCAAGCTGAACCAAACCAAATGCATCCCAAACCCAATCTGGCTTCCAGCAATAACCAACATAACCCTTGCCATTTTCAACCGCTTCCCTTAGCGCTGCATAGTGCGCGCCAGGAGCCATACGAATCCACTCGTTGTTTCCGAGAAGCCCGTAGTCTCGGGTTTTGATCATGTTTTCGTTAGTCGCAATCCATCCGGAGCGGCCGATCCAGATATCGCCTTTACCGTTACCATCATGGTCGATTGTCTTGGCGACTTCGGGACGCGCCAAATCAAAGATGGTTTTGACATTGTGTTTGTCTGCCCACGCTTTTGGAGCACAAAATCCACTGCTGCCGATATAGTGCTTTTCACTAATGGCAACGGTGCCTTTCTCCTCGACGTACTTTTTTACGAACGCGTTCTGATTAGGAAGCCAGATGTCGACATGTATATCGAAATCTCCGCTATCCATCCCCGCGTAGGCAGCTGCGTTATCGGCTGGCTTAGCTTCCGTTTTGTAACCAAGACGCTCTTCGATTAAGACCTGAAGCAGAGCCTGGATCGCCTTAAACGATGGGTACGGGCTATGATTCATTCGAATCGTCTCTGCAGCCATCGCCGATGTCGCAGACATAGAAAGAAAGCCCAAAGCCACCAGGCTGCTAACCAACCGCTTATTAAATTTTTTCATACCACACCTCCATAAGTAGAAAAATTATCCAAAGATCATCCTGTCTGACTCTTTCTTATTTTTGACCGGATAATCGTTCTGATTCACTGTGTTTTACTGATGCATCCTAATATGAAGAGGGCCTCCGACCGTCTGCTTGTTAAATCCAGCAGATACGCTAACATAACAACTATTACTTTGTATACATGATAAAAATAAGTTAAATGTTATATCTATGGATATAACCAATCATCAGTTGAGAGCCGTTTTAAAGATTGCTGAGAAAGGAAACATCTCCCACGCAGCGAGTGCTCTTGATCTGTCCCAGCCCGGACTCAGCCGCCTACTCAATCAGGTGGAGCAGAATCTAGATGCTCGGCTGTTTGACCGATCAGGACGGGGGGTTCAATTAACAGAGATAGGTAAGATCTTCTGTGAGCACGGTAAAGAAATATTGACGCGGCATGAACTGATTCGGAAAAATATTCAAGACCTAGGGGATCAACTTGCCGGAAGCGTGCGCATCGTCATGCCGCATACTGCAGGCGTTGTGCTTTTTATTCCGTTAATGAATCACTTTAAGAAGAATCACCCTAATGTTTCCCTAAGGATAATGCCTGCTTTCAATTTGCATATTCCTCAGTACCTCAATTCGGGGACTGCTGATATAGGCCTAATCTCATACCCGCACGGCCTCTCTGGATTAAACGCGAGTCCCCTGATGACAGAGGCTTTATATTTAATTGGTAAAAAAGCAGACATGCCTAAGGGCAAGAAAAAAATCTCGCTCGAGGACGCCGTACGATTTCCGTTGCTTTTACCATCGGTCAGTCACAGTTACCGGTTTTATATTGACAATGCTCTCGCCAAGAGCAACCTCCGAATTGAGTCTTTGTTGGAAATCGATTCAGAAGATGCAACCATCCAGATGTTGAAAGAGGGTCAAGGATTCTCGATCATTCCATACTCAATGGCTCAACGTGAAATTGACGAACACAGACTGTCTGCCTGTCTTATCGAGAATCCGGTAATTTCAAGAACCTTTTTCACCGCAACCGCATCAAATCGCCCAGAGACTCGACTAACTCGGTCAGTAGCTAAGGAGTTAGTCGAGGTAGTTAAGCAAAACCGAGAGCGCGGCCGTTGGACACTAACGTAAGAGTGGTTACA
Organism: uncultured Gammaproteobacteria bacterium; assembly: GCA_913042205.1. Taxonomy (GTDB): domain Bacteria; phylum Pseudomonadota; class Gammaproteobacteria; order Pseudomonadales; family Litorivicinaceae; genus HIMB30. The sequence goes on along the minus strand of CAJWIY010000031.1, from coordinate 7,596 downwards.
ACACTTTACCCGACGTTTGGTGTTTGGACTTACTTAGAACGATCAATCGGAAAAGCTACGAGACGGATTTACTGACCTTCCAGGTCGGCTGCGAGCGCCTCTTTAATCTCCAGACTCGCGTCGATCTGATGCGAGTACGCATCGTGATCGATTCCGAAAGACACCGAATCATCGCCTTTGAATCCTGCGATGTCCTCCAAAGATAGCTCGAAACGTAAAAAGTGTACCGCAGAGGTTTTGTCGCTGGTCTCACGCTCTAGATCTTCGTTCGCAATCGGCCGAATGCGTTCGTTTCCGTTTACCTGAAGCCATACGGCTTTTTCGACCCCGAGCAACCGCGCCAGCGCTTGGCGACGTTCCTCTACTTCGGGATACTCAAGCATGAAAGTCGCCTTGAGATTGGTGCCATCCGGGATAAGCGGATTATAGGCATCCAGTTCTTCCTGAATCTGATCCGCTTCAAAAATGCGCTCGATACGGAGCATCTCCTGCACCTGATATTGCATGGTCAGCGCATCCTCAAAATAAAGCGTGGCATGGGGTCCGATCTCAACACGGCGATTGGCTTTATGTGCGAGCACACGGTTTCGAAAATCCGTCCGCTCGGCGGAATAGGTTTCGAGAGAGAGCAGCTCGCTTCGCGTTAATTTCTTCATTGGTATTCCAGAAAAATAAATTTAGAGTCCGTAAGCTTTTCGCATCAGGCTGATGGGATGCTCCGGGCTACTGCCGTCACCGACACCGTTAGCAAGATGATTGCCGGCGATTGGGCAATCACTGCCATAGTGATCGGGATTATTCTTTTTAATGGCGTTGATCACAGGCCGGCCGATCTTCATGGCTTTATCAAAGGTCTCCGCCTTTACACCGTAAGTGCCGTCATGACCGGAACAGCGTTCGATCATCGTGACCTCGGTATCCGGTATCAACTTCAGTAGGTCGCGCGTTTTCGGCCCGAAATTCTGAACACGCTGGTGGCATGAGGCGTGATACACCACCGAGCCCAACGACTGCACAAACTCTGTATTTAGCAGGCCGTCGCTGTGCCGTAACATTAAGTACTCAAACGGATCAAAAAATGCATCCGCAACTTTGCGGACCTCGGGGTCATCAGGGAACAACAGCGGCAATTCCTGACGAAACATCAATACACAGGACGGGACCAGCGCCACAAGATCCCACCCGTCATCAACACATTTTGCCAACTGCGGGATATTTTCTTCCTTGGCTTTCTGGACAGAAGCAAGATCACCCAACTCCAACTTGGGCATGCCGCAACAACGTTCCTTTTGGGCAATCGTGACCGGAACATCATTGTGCTGTAGCACAGAGATCAGGTCCTCTCCTACCCCCGGGTCATTGCGATTGCCATAACAGGTCGCAAAGAGCGCTACCTTGCCCTTGGTGCGGGCAGTAGGTTTAGCCTGTGCCGCATCAAGGGTCGCTAGTTTTGACACCCTTTTTCGCAGAGGCTTGGATTCGTAACGGGGGATGCTGGCCTTACGGTGAATGCCACCCACTTTCTCCAGGGTTTTTCGTAACGGGGCAGAACGGTTGGCCGCGTTAACCACAATCGAGATGCCTGGAATACCTGCCGTATTGCCGACAAAGTCGGTACTGGTGAGCAGTTTGTCTCGTGTCGACGCGCCTTCTTTCGCGAACCGGACGGCTTTTGCCCTGAGCATCAGGTGAGGAAAATCAATATTCCACTCGTGCGGCGGCACATAAGGGCACTTGGTCATGTAGCAAAGGTCACAGAGGTAGCATTGGTCCACAACTTTCCAGTAATCCTGCTTAGCAACGCCATCGACCTCCATGGTGTCGGATTCGTCAACCAGATCGAAAAGCGTCGGAAAACTGTCACACAACGACACACAACGCCGACACCCATGGCACAGATCAAAGACCCGCTCCATCTCCGACATCAACTTGCCTTCATCATTGAAGTCGGGGCTTTGCCAATCGATCGGATGGCGAACCGGCGCCCCCAGGCCGCCTTCAGTCACTTTTCCCATAATTTCTTGAGCTCAACGAAAACGGGAGGCGACGTTGCGCCTCCCGTTTATGGTCTTGAAGGCCCTACTCAGTCGTCCAAGCCGTCCAGCGCTTTCTGGAACCGGTTGGCGTGAGAGCGCTCCGCCTTACCCAGCGTTTCGAACCAATCAGCGATTTCGTCGAAACCCTCGTCACGCGCCGTCTTGGCCATACCGGGGTACATGTCGGTGTACTCGTGTGTTTCTCCAGCCACTGCAGCCTTGAGATTGTCACCGGTTGCGCCGATCGGCAGTCCCGTCGCCGGATCACCGGTTTCTTCGAGGTATTCCAGATGACCGTGGGCATGCCCGGTCTCACCCTCAGCTGTTGAGCGGAACACGGCGGCTACGTCGTTGTAGCCTTCAACATCCGCTTTGGCAGCGAAGTACAGATAACGACGGTTAGCCTGCGACTCGCCGGCAAAGGCGTCTTTGAGGTTTTGTTCTGTTTTTGAATCTTTGAGAGCCATCAACTTTCTCCTTCAGTTTTGTTGAACTATGCAACAGCGTTAGTCAAAGCACTGTGAGAGCGAAATATAAGACCAGAGTCGTTATTTGTATAATCGTTTATTATTATCACTTTGATCGGCATATTCTATTGACAGGATGAACTTCCGGGACCTTGAATACCTCGTTGCTGTCAGCGAAACCTTACACTTTGGGCAAGCAGCCCAGCGCTGTTTTGTCAGCCAGCCCACACTCTCCGGACAAATTCACAAACTCGAGGAAGAGCTCGGTGCGACGCTTTTCGAGCGGACCAACCGCAGTGTCCATATCACGGCAATCGGCCAAAAGATCGTTGGGCATGCCCGGCAGATTCTGGAACAGGCCGAAGTCATCCGCAGCCTCGGCAATGATCAGAACGATCTGCTGACAGGGCCGCTTCGCATCGGCGCGATTCATACCCTCAGTCCTTATCTGGTGCCGCTCTTCATGCTGGAACTGCAACAACAGCATCCGGAGCTTTCGCTGGAACTTACTGAAGCCACAACTGATCAACTGATTTTAAAGTTGCGCGACCATCAACTGGATGGCGCCCTGCTGGCCACTTCACCTCCGGCTGACGATCTGAAAGAGATCCAACTATTCAAGGAACCCTTTTGGCTGGCTCATCCGCGTGATCATCACTTCTATAACCAAGATGAGGTCTCACTTCCCGATCTCAAGGACGAAAAAGTCCTGCTGCTGTCAGAGGAACATTGTCTTTCCGAGCAGATCATCAGTGCCTGCAAGATTGACAGTCGGGACTTGGCAAACCCACTGCCCCGCCTTAACGCCTCCAGCCTGGAAACGCTGGTGCAGTTGGTCGGGATGGGCCTGGGCATCACGCTGGTTCCCGCGCTTTCCGTTCATGGCGGGCGGCTCGCCACTGACAAGGTAATTCTCCGGGAAGTCAGTATTCCGCAGGCGATTCGCCAGGTACGTCTGGTTTACCGACAGACTTTTCCCCGACAGCCGGCCCTGGGCGCGCTCTCGGAAATCATCTCAGCTGTTTTGCCCAACACAGTACGCCAAATCCAGTCGTAACGGCTGAACGATCAAGCGAGGTTTATGCTGAGGCCTCTACGGGGAACAGAGCGCGGGTTTCGCTTTGCTCACACGCCTCCAGGAAAGAAGCCGCAGGCCGCGTTTCGGTTACCACGATATCAACATCATCCAGGCCGCAAACCTTTATCAGCGCATCCGAATCAAATTTAGAACTGTCCGCAACGAAACAGCTTTCTCGGGCCTGCTTAATTGCAGCTCTGGAGAATTCCGCCTCACATAGATGAAAGTCCAGAAATTCGTTGCTACTACTGATCGCACCGACAGACAAAATTGCATAGTCCACGCTGAACTGCTGAATAAAATCGATCGCCCCTTTACCGAAAGCCGCGGCATCGTCAGCACGTAACTCACCGCCGGTCACGTAGATTTGATTTCCGTTTCGGGAAGCAAGGGTGCGGGCGATCTCAATGGAGTTGGTTACTACGTTCAGATTGCTATGGTTACATAACGCCTGAGCAACGTAAGCCGTCGTTGAGCCACAGTCGATAACCAGGGAATCCCCGTCTTTTATCAGCTCCGAGGCGACCCGCGCCAAGGTGCGTTTGGCGTCAAGATTTTTTCTGAGGCGGCGATGAAAAGGCGCTTCGTGAGTCGAGATTGGCGCGGTAATCCCGCCGTGCACTCTTAATGCGAGACCTCGCTTGACCAAAGGATCGACGTGCCGTCTGACCGTCTCTCCTGAAACCCCCAACTGAACGGCAAGGTCATTGATTGTGACCCGGCCCCGCAGATTAAGCGCGTCCATGATTACAGCTTCGTACTTGCTGACCAGCGCCATTTCTTCAGATACCTCCAAAACCAAAGAATTGAGGAGTATTGTGCATATTATTGTGGTTTTGCTGTTGATTTTCCATCTTTTTGTTTATTTATGTGCTTTTTTGTGTAATTCTATAAATGTTGAGGAACGCCCCTTAACGACAACTTGAGTATTTCTATAACGGGAGGAATTCCAATGCTTTTTAGCAAGACAAAAAGAGTTTTTGTCGCGCTCTTCGCAAGCGCACTGTTGTCAAACACTGCCATGGCGGTCGAATCCAAGGATCCCATCATCCTTACGCTGCATGACTGGACCGGCCAACTGATCAACACTGAGTTGATGGGTCGGATCCTGGAAAACATGGGCTATAACGTCAAATATCAACAAGCCGATTACATCGCACAGTTTGCGGGACTCGAGTCCGGCGACCTGCATATCGCGATGGAGATGTGGGAGACCACAGGCAAACAGGCAATGGAAGCCAGTCTGAAAACCGGCGACACAGTTGATCTTGGCGAGACCGGGATGAACGCCATCGAGGAATGGTGGTATCCCATGTATATGAAGGAAAAATGTCCAGGCCTTCCTGACTGGAAAGCATTGAACGAATGCGCAGAGGCGTTCTCAACTCCGGAAACCGCGCCGGCCGGGAGATACCTTGGCGGACCTGTTACCTGGGCGGGCTTCGACGAAGAACGCGTTGAAGCACTGGGACTTGATTTCGAGGTTGTCCACGCAGGTACGGATGCCGCACTCTGGGCCGAGCTCGAATCAGCTTACCAGCGTAAAGCGCCATGGATCGGCTGGGTTTACCATCCCCATTGGTCGACGGTGAAATTCGAAGGAGAATTCATCGAGTTCCCCCCCTACAGTGACGCCTGCTATGAAGATCCGAGTGTCGGCTTAAACCCCAACATGGCCTACGACTGCGGGAAACCCAGGGGCTGGATCAAAAAAGTGGGCTGGAAAGGCGGTGAAGCCAAGTGGCCCTGCGCGTACCAAGCGGTTCGTAACTTTGAAATCGATAATCCCACGATTGGCCAGATGATTGTTGAGGTCGATCTCGAGGGCAAAAAAATACCTGATGTGGTGACCGCATGGCTGGATGCCAATAAGTCAACCTGGGAGCCCTGGACCCAGTGTAACTAAAAGCTCTCGCTTTCAACTTGGATAGCAACAAGCAGCAGGTGCTTCTTTGCGAACCACCTGCTGCATTTTCTTACCCATCCCATAATTCGCCAACCTGCTGTAATCAAAATGTCGAAAGTCACCCCAGCGCTACAACTCCGAAACATCTGGAAGATTTTTGGTGACGATGTTTCCGCCTTTAGGAAGCAGATCTCCAAGACACCTTCACTTGCCGAACTTGACGATGCTGGCCTGATCGCAGCGGTTCGGGACGTCACGCTGGATATCTCTCATGGAGAGATTTTCGTCATCATGGGGCTGTCAGGATCTGGGAAGTCAACACTGGTCCGATGCATGAGCCGGCTCGTCGAACCGACTGCCGGAGAGCTCATGTTTGCCGGTCAGGACCTTCTTGCTGCTTCTGAGGATGAACTTATCCAGATTCGCAGGCACAAGATGGGGATGGTCTTCCAGCATTTTGCGCTCTTGCCCCATATGTCGGTCCTCGACAATGTCGCCTTTCCCTTGGAGATTCAGGGCATTGATAAGCAAACCCGGGAGCAAAGAGCGAGCGAGATGATTATTGCCCCACGCATCTGAAGCTAGGCCAATTTTATCTTAAGAATCAAAATTATGCCCAAGCGATAAGAAGCTTTAAATCAGGCTCAAAAGGGACTTGCTACAAGTACCCCAATTCAACTTTTTATCTGGCCGAAACGTGGGAAAAATTGGCTGAAAACCAAAAAGCAATTGATAAATATATTGAGATTGTCTCAACTTTTCCCACATCTCCATTTGCAAAATTCCAGGTGTGAGCAATTCCTTTGGTGTAAGCCATTCACATCTTAGATATAACACTTTCGAATCTTTTGATATTGGTGGAAGTGCGACGTGTCTCCCGGGATAGATTTTCGCCAGGTATTTTGCTAATCCGTTTCCTCCGGACTTCATGGCATCCTCCATATCCTCAATGAAGCCGAACGCTCTTCCTATGGTATTAAGTTCTTGACTCAACTTTGAATTCATGATTTGCTCGGATAAATCATAATCATCAGTAGCTCGACTCATCACGAAAAGACGAGGGTGAAACTGGCCCGTTCTTTGAGGTCTCGAGTAATCAATATTCACACTTGTTGAAAGTTCCAGAAAACAAAAGTTTTTTGCTCCAACGTCAACACTCTTCTCAAAATTCTCAACAAAAGTACCCATGATCAAAAACTTTGCAATGTTCGGTAAACATCTCGGTGCTCTGGAATTCAAATCCTTGATTTTTCCGAGCACGAAGCAGAGGAATGCGAGGAGATCGGATTGATCACTCTTCAATGCGATTTCAAATTTGGATCCTTTAGAACAATTTTTTGCGGCAGTCCCACATAGTATCACGTCTTTGATGTGTGAATAGTCCGGTGTCCTGTTTGAAATGTGCGTTTGTTCTCTCGACGCTCGATTTCGAGAGAAAACGTACGCTTGCTTCGATGTTTTCATGTAATCAAGATTCGTAACAACACAAGTCTTCTCACGTCCAGCAGTACCCATTATCTTTCGAATCCTATCCCACGGATCATTACTATCATTTTTTTTATCATCCTTCTTTTTATCTCCACGGCGAAAGATTCGACGAAACATTTTCACTTTCGTTGGATTTTTTTAAGATTGTGAGACTGGAGAAACACTTAACTTACTTTTAACGCACACGATTAATACACGTATATATCGCCACACGTTTCGTTGATAGAAATGATAAGGTACAAATTCTAGTAAGTAAGTAAGTAAGATAAACAACAAACAAACAACAAATAGTATCACTCCTCAAAAGCAGCAGCTGTAATTTTATTTACAGCAACATCTGCAGGTCGTTTTCCTGCTCGATTTGATACGGTCGTCTTGGCACCCAACTGAATAAGCTCGGAAATGCATTCAGGAAACCCACACTGGCTTGCGATGTGCATCGGAGTGTTGCCGTTGCGATCCTGTGCGTCAAGTTTTCCTCCTTTCGAGTGCAAGTATTTCAGAAGAGGACTCATGCCGTGTTGAGCAGCAACATGCATGGACGTAAACCCGGCCTTGTTGGCTTCATTTACCTTTGCACCCTTCTCGACGAGCGCTTTCAGGAGAATCACCGATCCGCAT
>CAJWIY010000030.1 GCA_913042205.1 uncultured Gammaproteobacteria bacterium | reverse complement strand
TACCGGAAATCAAAACTGGCCTAAACATTGCTGTTATCTTTCTAGGTTTATTTTGAAAGGACTAGGTCGGCAATGTCGTCTGCTTCAAACATTACTATTTCTCTGCAATCAACTGCGTCTTCGAAAGGTATTGACGTTAAAAATTCCCGTGAAAATAGGGGGTTAGACGATGATATATATGAGGATGGGTTTGATAGAGCGCTAGAAAGAGCAAGCTCAGATCAGCCACCTGAGACCGGCAAAAAGTTGCCGCAGGGAGATTCTATGAGCAGAGAAAAATCACTCGATATGAAGTTGCGTGAGAATCAGTCCAATCTTTTACAGAGCTACCCCGCGGGCAAGCTCAATCTAATTACAGTGGCCGAAAATAGCTCTGCGGTGTCAGATGACTCTCTTGTCACATTTATGCAGGATCAGGCATTCTCGAGAGCAGAAATTATGCAGTTGTATGTGGCAAAAACTGAGGAACCCTCAAAGACACAGTCGACAGTTGATTGGCTAAAGCGTAGGGATGGAGAAGTAGTTTCAGCTGACACGGAGGCGATGGATCCTGCACTAAACATCGCCGGAATGAAGCCAAAGAATTTGGCTGAAGCATTAGCTGTTCAAATAGTCGAACCACAGATTTCTGCCAAAACCTCCAGAATTGTTGAGGTATTTGCCATAAACAATATTTCGCGACAGTTAAACGTTAAGTTGGCTTCCGAATCGTCAGATCAAATGGCTATTAAAATCACCGATCTGATGCCGTCATCCATGAAAAATCCTGCTGGAAGTTCGTTATCTAATCTTGGAGGATCAACTGATTCGGGTTCATTTTCGCTGAGTCAGTTTGATGGCAATAATATTTCAGAGATTTCTCAGGGATCAGAAACACAAGAATTTAGAGAGTTTCTTGCTGAGCACCTGAGGCGCGCTGAATCCTTGCGAGGATTGACGGATAAGCTTGGTAATATGATTGCTCGTCAAATTGCCGGTCAAATTGGTCGTGGTCGATGGAGCTTGGAGATCGCTATGCATCCCGCTGAATTGGGCTCGATCGAAATTGAATTGGAAATGACCGAACGAGGCCTGGAAGCGAACTTTAGAGCAACCCAATCAGTGACGCGTGATCTTTTAATGGAATCAATGCCGCGCTTAAAAAGTTGGTTTGAAGAAGGTGGCATTGATGTTGCATATACCGGATTGACTCAAGATTCTGGGGCAAAGAATGGCGAAAAATCGACACAAGGGCAAAATACGCAGTCAGATGTCCAGACCACAGAATCTGAAGATTCGTCCGATTTAACTGATAATCAGTTAACGAATGATGGATTAACACGATTAGATATACGAGTTTAGTGAAGGGGATTCAGCATGGCTGACGAGCAGATTGAAGAAGAAGAAGGCGGTGGCAAGAGAGGTGGTCTTGTAAAGATCATCATGCTAGTGGTCGGTGTTGTTCTTGTGGTTCTATTGACCATCGGATTGACATTATATTTCACTGGATTCTTCGATCCAGGCGCAGAAGAAGTAGCTGAAGAGCAGATTAGTGCGCTTGAGACTGAGGCGGCAGAGGCAGCGGAAGAGGTTGCACAGCAACCCGCAAAAATTCAACTTGAGGCGCCTGCGGTTGAGAAATTTGAGACTGTTTACTATGAACTTGAACGTGAGTTCCTAGCCAATGTCGCGAATTCTCGTAAAGTCATGCAGATCAAGCTAGCAATTATGACTCACTATGATGAGCAAGTGATTTCAAATATAGAAAAGCACACATTTGCTATTCGCTCGTCGATACTAGACATCATGCGACAGGTAACCGAGCAAGATGTTGCCCAGACGGACTTCCGGACTAATATGGCTGAAGACATTCGGTTAGCGATGAACGCCACTCTTGAGGAGTTTGAAGATTTTGGTGGCATCGAAAAAGTGTATTTCTCTGAATTCATCGTGCAGTAACTAGGGGACTATCATGGCTGAGAGTCTGTTAACACCAGAAGAACTCGAGGCGCTTGCCGAAAGCGTTGACTCCGGGGATCTAGAAACAGATACCGGTTTCAATATGCAGGCTCGAGTGGTGAAGCATGATCTTGCATCTGAAGATTCAACACTTGGTGTAAATCTTTCATCGATCGATATGATCAATGAGCGGTTTATTCGGATGTTTCGTCTAGGGCTATTAGATGTATTAAGAACAAGCCCACGGATTAATCCAGCGCGTGTGCGCATAATGAAGTTTGGTGATTATCTCCCCGATCTGAAGGCACCTCTGTCGGTCACTACAGTTCGAACCCCCCCGCTTCGTGGATCGTCTATGGTTTTGATTGAGCCCAATATTATTTTCTCTGCACTAGATAACTTTTTTGGTGGATTCGGCCGGGGGATTGGTGCTTTGCCACCTGGTCGATTATTTACGCCGACCGAGACGCGTATTATCAAGATGATGTTGGACCAGCTGTTCATGTCGTTAAAAGAGGCATGGGCGCCATTGATGCCAGTTGAAGTCGAGACAGTCAGTTCTGAGATCAACCCACAGTTTGCGCAAATTGTTGATGAAAATGACCTAATAATTTTATCGCGTTTCGAAGCCGAGCTCGGTGATGAGGTCAAAGGGTTTATCGATATTGTTTATCCTTATGCAGCATTGAAACCATTCCGTGAGTTGTTAAGGAGTCGATTGCAAACGGGCGATGGTAATGAAGAGTCAGACCGGTTGTGGCTTGCAAATATGGAACTAGCTTCCGGCGATGCGCAGCTTCAGGCAAAAGTGGAACTCGCCAAAATGAAAGTTCCCGTTCGTGAATTTGAGAATTTCGAGGAGGGCCAGGTGCTCTTCTTTAAGAAACCAGATTATGCGCGTTTGATTGTGAATGATGTGCCGATCTTTGAATCCTCTGTAGGAACGCATGGTACGCAAGTAGCGATAAAAATCGAAAATCCGATTAAGCCTGAAGAGACAAATGAATAAGTCGATCCGACTGATGGAGGTGGATTGTGAGTGAATTTGAAGCAGATGACGCTTTAGAAAAAGAGGATTCAGCGGGTGCTGAAGAGTTGACGGGGGAGAATGAGGAAAAAATTCCTTCGAAAATGAACCGAGAAGTTATTGAAAACATTCCCGTTACCTTAGCGATAGAGGTGGGCCGAGCGTCACTAAAGATTCGTGATTTGATGCGTTTGACCCAGGGTAGTGTGGTTGAATTAGACCGTCTTGCTGGGGAGCCCCTAGATATCGTTGTAAATGATACAGTTGTAGCTCAGGGAGAGGTGGTTCTGGTGAACGACCGGTATGGTGTTCGCTTGACGCAGGTAATTTCAGCGGCTGACCGGATCAAGAACCTCTAAGCACAAAAATTGCGGAGGTTTTGATTGGAGTACATTGACTGGGTTTCTTTTGTATTAAGCTTTTTGTTCGTTATCGCGTTGTTGGGTGCAACGCTTTGGGGACTCAAGCGTTTTGGCAGGATACAGTTACAGAACAGAGCTGGCCAATCTTCGATTAAAGTCATTGACACATTTAGCTTAGGCGCTAGACAACGTATCATGTTGGTTGAAGCAGATAACCAAAGGATACTGGTGGGTGTTTCTCCACAAGCTATGTCTGGTCTCGGCCAATGGCCTAAGGATCAAACACCGGAATTTTCAGACTTGCTCCGCGACGCCGGGGATCCGGCGGAGCATTCTCCGTGATTAAATTCTTAATTCTGCTGTCTTTATTCGCCACACCAGCACTCGGTGACGCGCTTCCGATAGTTACCGTGACTGAAGAACCAGGTGCGACGCAATACAGTCTCACACTTCAATTACTGGCTCTAATGACCTTATTGTCAGTTCTTCCGGCGATGCTACTTGGGCTTACTTCTTTTGTACGAATCATCATTGTACTGTCACTGCTACGGCAGGCACTCGGTACCATGCAAACACCACCTAACACAGTGCTCGTGGGGATTGCCTTATTTTTGACGTTTTTTGTGATGGCTCCGGTTTTTAATAGTGTTTATGACACCGCTATCCTTCCATTTTTAAATGAGGAAATATCGATCGAGGCAGCTATAGCCGCCGCTGAAGTTCCTGTTCGTGGATTTATGTTGAACCAAACGCGACAGGAGGATATTGGCATGTTTGTAGAGATCGTCGGTATGGAAGCGATACCAGCGCCGGAAGAGGTTCCATTTTCAATCTTGGCACCAGCATTTATAACTTCTGAGTTAAAGAGCGCGTTTGTCATCGCGTTCATGATCTATATTCCATTCATTGTGATTGATCTAATTGTCGCGAGCGTGTTGATGTCGATGGGTATGATGATGTTGTCACCAATGATGATTTCGATGCCATTCAAGTTAATGTTGTTCGTTTTAGTGGATGGTTGGACACTGGTGGTAGGTTCGCTAGCCGCAAGCTTTGCGATGCCGTAGGAGGATTCTATGTTAGATACTGCATTGGTTATTGATCTTGGCAGAGAAGCGCTTTGGGTGGCCGTATTGATCGCGGGCCCTTTGCTTGGTATCGCTTTGATTGTCGGTTTGTTAATAGGAATTATTCAGGCGGCGACTTCAATTAACGAGATGACACTCTCTTTTATTCCAAAAATTGCCGCTTTGGTTGCAGTACTAGTTCTCTTCGGTTCTTGGCAGGTATCGGTAATCGTTGACTTTACTCGTAAACTATATGAGCGAATACCCACTCTATTTTTCTAGGTGAATTGATGGAGCTCTTCGTTGCAGATTTGATTGAGCGGTTCTACACAGCGCTTTGGCCTTTTCTGCGTATCGGCGCGATGTTAATCGCGGTACCTGTTCTATCCATTGACGCGGTGTCTGTTCGGATCAGGGTTATATTGACACTCGCATTAACGCTAATGATCTATCCGTTAGTTGATTGGCCCACCATTGACCCAGTTTCTGCGGCAGGTTTGTCAGAAATATTCAATCAGATTCTAATCGGTGTCTTGATGGGTTTTTTTCTGCAAATCGTAACGGCTGCGGTCGTAGTAGCAGGCCAGGCTATTGCAAATTCGATGGGCTTAGCGATGGCTACCATGGTAGATCCGGGCATTGGTACCGTCCCATTGATGTCCCAATTTTTGCTAATACTTGGAACACTCATTTTCTTGGGTGTCGGTGGCCACGTTTTGATGATAGGGATCCTGTTACGGAGTTTTGAGACGTTTCCGGTGGGAGTGGCATTTATCTCTGAGGCAAATTTCACGGCGTTAGTCGAGTGGAGCGCTATGATTTTCCTCGGAGGGATGCTTATGGCTCTTCCGGTTTTGGTAGCGCTCCTTTTGGTTAATATAGGGGTCGGGGTAATGACTCGGGCAGCGCCGAGTTTGAACATTTTTGCGGTCGGTTTCCCTGTATTTTTTTTAACGGGATATGCTGTCTTAATCCTTTCGATGGCGGGGATTGGTGCGCGTATCCAGTGGCTTTGGATGGAAGGTATTGAACGCGTGAAAGACTTTGTTTTGGTTCCAGGGGTTCTGTGATGGCTGAAGATACGCCGGAAGAAGAAAAAACCGAAGAGCCTACCGCGCGGCGCCTAGAGAAGGGGCGCGAGGATGGAGAGGTACCGCGCTCTCAGGAACTCACTGTTGCTGCTGTGATGATCAGTGCAATGTCGGCTCTTTATTTGATGGGTGGATGGCTGATTGGTAATCTCGCAGATATCTTTGCGTCTGGATTTATAATTGAACGACGTGAAATTTATTCTGAAAACCTTGGGATGGTTCAATTTGCAGATATTGGCACGGAATCATTTTTCCTGATTATTCCTCTTTTAATCCTCACCCTCGTTGTAGCGATTCTGGCATCCTCAGCGATGGGCGGACTGAACTTTGCTTGGAAAGCTATAACACCGAAGGGCTCTAAGCTAAATCCATTGAATGGTTTTAAGCGGATGTTCGGCTTGAAGGCTTTGGTCGAGCTCACGAAGTCGATCTTGAAATTTTTCCTCGTTGCCAGCGTCTTAGCATATTTCGTGTATGACTTTGCTGATGAACTTGTCGCTTTATCTGGCATGGCTATTCAGCCAGCCCTTATTGCGGCAGGTGAAATGATTGGGCTGACAACCCTTGTTGTAACAGCGACGCTGGTTTTGATCGCCGCGATCGATGTACCTTTTCAGGCTTTCGAATTTAATAAACGCATGCGTATGACCAAGCAAGAAGTCAAAGACGAATATAAAGATATTGAAGGACGTCCAGAGGTAAAGGCTCAAATTCGCCGCAAACAGCGTGAAATGGCTGAACAGCGTATGATGGAACAGGTTAAAGAAGCAGATGTTGTTATTACGAATCCGGAACACTTTTCTGTTGCTCTGATTTATGACCCAGAATCTGACGGCGCCCCTGTAGTTGTTGCAAAAGGACTCGATCATCTTGCGCTTAGAATTCGGAACGAAGCTAAGGAGCATGGCGTGGTGCAAGTTGAAATAGCCCCGCTGGCGCGTGCACTCTATTTCACTACTGATATTGATTCTACAATCCCAGAAGAACTTTATTATGCGGTTGCCCAAGTGATTGCTTATGTATTTAGTCTGGCAAGCGTTCGCCGCGACGGGCAAACTGCTGGCAAACCCGATCCTGAAATTCCACCGAATTTCCGCTTCGACGCCGAAGGTAACCCGGAATAATGAAAGGTATGCAAAGTCATGTTTGACGATCTTCCCGCAAAACTCTGCCAGGACAACGGAGAAATATTTTTCCGGGACTCTGATATCACGCGTTTTCAACGCGTCTTTGATGCAGTTGTTGACGATTCGCAACATTTGTTGGTAACGAGTCACTTCGATGGCGTGATTGATCATTACGGCAAGATGATGCTGAATCGTTTGAAAATGCGGTCAGGGCTGGCTGTGGAAACCTACATGCCAGCGAGTACAGAAGCTCTGGTAGTCCGTTTCAATGAACTCGTGGATTCGATGTCTGTTGAGGAGGCCCGTGGAGAAAACGAGTCAGAAGCACCTGGTCGGATTATCGTGGTGAATGATCTGAAGGCGATTGATAGTGACGGATGGGCTTTATTATCACGTATGGTCACCGACTTTCCTGGACTTAAAATGCGTTTGGTATTTCTCTTGGATCGATTACCGTCTGCCGTGGAAAAAGCGCTTGATCGGTTAGGATCGCGACTGATCCGCTGGGAAGTCGATCCACCAACCACAGAAGAGCAACTCACTCTCCGCAAAGCGGGCATGGCGGAGGGCCTCGAGTTCCAAGTTGAACGGGTTTTATCAAGAATAAATCAAACTGTCTCACAGCACTTGGAGCCGAGCCTGTCAGGTGATGAAGTATCAATTTCTTTGCAGGTTGACGTTGATGAGGCTCTTAGTGTTGCGTCCGAAGCTGGTGAGCGTGAGGCTGATGACATGCGAGCCCTTTTTGAAGAGGAAGAGTCAACCCAGAAACGAGGCAAACTCGGTCCTGTTCTTCTTATTATGGCGGTGGTGGTTTTAGGTACGTCAATGGCCGGTTTTGTGAGTCCTGAGATCGGACAACAGATAGATCGTGGGCTTCAATTGGTTGGTTTGGAGACAAGTGTTTTTACACGTAAAGATCGCGGACAGTCCGTTATTGATGCTGCTTACAATCCCTCGGTACAAACGACACCACAATTACCGAGTACTAAGGAGACAGAAGTGCCACAACCACCCATCCCACCTCCAGTAGGAAATGAATTAACGGATGAGCAAGCGGCCCGGAAGGAACTTGCGACTGAGATTGCACAATCGGTAAACGTGGTAGATGAAATAACGCAAGAGGTAACAGATGTATCAAATCTATCAGAAACCGAGATTCAGGCTCAATCATCTGATCTGGCCACCGAAGCTAGAGAAACCGACACAGCAACAACGGTAACGGAAGAACTAATAACCTCGTCACCTGAACGAACTGCCATGGTGTCGATACCCAATGATCCGGCTATTGAACTTATCAAAAATGCTCAAGCCCAAAATCAATTCGTTCAGCACATCGTTCTTGCTTCAAAGGCACGCGCAGAAGCTTGGATAACGACACAAACCGGTTTAACCAAAGCAGTCGTTGTACCTATTAAAGTAAATGGTAAGACTCGGTATGCTGTAGTGAGTGGTCCGTTCCAAAACCGGGCAGAAAGCCAAGTCTACATTCAAGGATTAGGTACTAGTGCCGATTACTGGGTGAGAACAGCGGGCTCACTTCAGAGGATCCTGCAAGACGGGGAGTAAACAGGTGTCTGGCGAACTTTTCCGACAGGATGGCAAAAGTAAAGGCGAGCGTGCGGTTGTTCAGGGAAAAGATGGGTCCAAGCTGAATCGTAAATCCCATGATGTCGCTTCAGTCGGTGATGGAGCCGAAAAACAACGACATGAGGGTCCAGTGATCGATGTGGATTCTTATAATGATCGTTTCGAGCGTGCAGAGCCGGGCGAGCGCCAATATAAAGATTTCGACTCTGAGGCTCTGATCCCAAAAATAGCCGCCCACTCTACTGCTGACGCCTTGAAAGCTGAGATTGATGAGATTGCGTCGTTAGAGCCTATAGCATGGGATTTACCGGCCTGGCGCTCTGCTCAATTAAGTCGGGAAATTTTAGAGAAACTTTCCAAGACAATTGATCAGCTTAAAGTCGTGATGAAAGCGTCCGATTCCTTGAGTGGACAGGTTAACGGCTTGTACGAAGTAGAAAAATCGTTCGGGGCCGAGGGAAGAGACGGAACATTCGCTGAAGATCAAACGGAAGAGACACAAGATGAGTGAGAATGAGACACCAAAAGACGAGGATCTAAACGAAGAGGCCTCTTTAGAAGAGAATTCTGAGTCAGTTGATGGCGCTGAAGAATCTGTCGAGATGTCAAATGATGCTGCTGAGGGGCCAGACGAGGGAAATCAGGAACCAGTCAGTGACGTTGCCGTTGCAGCGGCAGATGCCACCCTGGCTGAAGCGATTCATTTAGCAGACGAGCTCGTAAAAACGCGAATTGAGAAGATTCATGAGGCTGGTGAGCGGTCCGTCACTCAGGCAGTCCAGTCCATGGAAACTTTGATGGGGTCAGTACTGGATTCGGCAGAAGCGGCTACCAAAGCATCAGCAACTGCTAATGTGTCGACTGGAAATTTAGTCAAGGCTGCGCGAAAACTTGACGACTCGTCGTATCGAAGTTCCAAAACCTCAACGATAGTGCTGTCGGTAGGTGGTGCGATGTTGTTTATTTCAGTTGCTGTGTTTGGTTTCATGGCTGCGCAATTGTCCAAACGGTCAGCCGATCTCGAGAGTATGGTCCTCGCTGTAGGAAAACGGGTTGTTGAAATGAATGTAGGACTTGAGCAATTTCAAATAATTAATGATTCAATTGAGCAACTACGGTTTACGCAAGAAGCATTTCGTGATGCGCAGATTGAGTTAACTGAGCGCATGAATGAACTTAACGGATCATTGCAAATTGTTCAAAACGAACTGCCCGCGAAAGCAGCTGAGTCCGTTGGTCGTCAAAGTGAAGCGTTTACAGCAAGGGTTGGTGAAGTTGAAACGCAAATCAAGTCGCAACAAAAGATTACCGTTGATCTAGCGAAGTCAATGCAGGGTTTGGCTGGACAAGTCTCTTCGCTTCGGAAGCAGATTTCGGGTGTTGATGAATTGAACAAGGATGTTCAGGCATTGGTAACGCTGCAACGCGAACGTTATTACGAGCTTTTACAATCACAGGCCCAAAAAGTGAGTGCTGCCGAAACTGACGAGGAGGTATTGATTCAGTACCCAAATCCTGAGGCACCGTTACCAATGCCAGAGATCGCTAACTAGCGATCAGCCTAGTTAGCTTTCTTCAGACTTGCTGGCGTCGTCTTCACCTGGGGGTAATGCAAGCTGGCCGTCGTTTCCCGATGTATCTGGTTCTTCTAAGTCATCAGTTTCTTCTGAGTCATCAGTCTCGTCATTGCTACTACCGCCCATTGGCAGCAGAGCTCGCCCGAATGATGTCGTTCGCTCAATTTGTACCCGACTGAAAAGATCATCAACAATCTCATCCACTTCAGATGCTAGCTCTTCTGCGTTCTCGGGATTGGTCTCAACTTCTTGGCCGATTTCGTAGAAGCGGGATGCCTCGGTGAATGGAATAAATGATTCGACAGAGCCTCGCAACATGGGAATTCGCAGGATGGGTTTGACCGGCGTTCTTTCTTTGGCCCGAGCATCGAAGCGTCCGTCTTCTAAAATCATTTCGATGTGGCGCGTGATAACAAGCTCATAACGTGGCCGCATCGACTCAACATCGCCAATATCGATACTATCGTCATTAATCTCTTCCCCGGCCATTGCTTTCCAGAGATTTTCGCCGGACAGATCGCCAAAAGGATTCGGACCAAAAGTAACATGCTCGGCCAGCTTATCACTGGTTACTTTGGGGTTCAGTCCGAGTAGAGTTTCAAAGATATTAATCCGCTCACTTAAGTAAATCACTACGATAGCCGCACCACCCAAGATAAGAATCAATATGCCGAGAATCCACTCCATCTTAAAGCCCTAGACCTCTTTGAGGTCAGCTCCATCGCCGGGTTCAAGTGCTGCAATTTCTGCGTCGACATCCATACCCTCTTCAGCAAGTTGCTTACGAAGGAACTCGAGAGTCACCAATGAATTTGGGAGTTTTAGCTCGGTCGCAATGGAGTCGACTATTCTCTGAGTTTGGAGGATGGCCCTGGGACCCGATATGTTCATACCTTGGTATAGCATCCCGTACTTGAATACGAGTTTTGAGTACTGTTCCGGCAGATAAGACCACACTTCACCCGATGCCGTCAGAAGCTTCATGAAATTAGGTGGTTTGGGCGGTTCTGGTGCGGATTTTCCCTGTGCAATATGGATCATTGCGATGTCATTGAACTTTTCAGCTTTTTGGGCTGCCTCAACGAATAACTTATCGATGTGCCCGCGCACGCGGAGCCCGATACGCATCCGGTAGGCGTCTTCCTTTCGGGAATCACCTTTCAGAGCTACTGCTTTTTCATAATCCTTTTTGGAATTTTCTTTGAGCTGTTGTTCGTTTGGACCAAATATGGGCATGGGAACTACCTGTCCGACAGAGCTAATATTTTTCTTAGTTTTTTAACATTAGCTGACAATAGCTGGCTAACACGCGATTCGCTAATATCGAGTACCGCACCGATCTCCTTTAAATTTAAATCCTCTGTGTAATACAGAGCCATGATGATTTGGTCACGTTCGGGCAACTGTTCAATCGCCTGAGTCAGTGAATCCATGATCATAGCGTCTCCGACTTCTTGTTCAGGCTCATAGCCGTTTTGAGCGGGAGTATTGAGCATTTCGTCTTCCGCGGCCTCAGAATCAACCATAAGCATCTGATGCGCGTGAGAGCGTTCTTTTTGATATTCGACTGAATCTTTACCCATGAAATCTGCGAGCTCACTCTGCCTTGGCGCGCGACCAAGTTCCGTGGCCAGTTCTTGTGTGGCCTCATTGGTCTCACGGATGTGTGAAATGGCGGACCGCGGGAGTACGGAAATTCTTCGTACTTCGTCAAGAATGGCTCCACGAATCCGTGTTCTTGCAAAAATCTCAAATTCGACTCCACGAGTCGTATCAAAACTCTGAGATGCTTCAATTAAACCAATCATGCCCACCTGAATTAGTTCATCAACGTCCATCACCTGTGGGATACGCGCTTTGAGATGAAGTGCTGTTCTTTTAACGAGGCCAACGTGAGCAAGTATTGGGTCTCGTCCATTTTGAGCGACTTGGTTGTATAAATCGAGATCAGCCATTGCTCACCTCAGTTTCCGGGGTCAGCATCCGCTCAACGAAAAATTGAAGTCCTCCTGACGCTCGCAGGGTTACTGGAAGCATTTTTATTTCTTTCGCAAGCTTCCTAAAATCACGTGCTGCCGTTGATCCAGGCGAATGCGTCATCACGGGAGTATACTTGCGTGCAGCCTCCAGAATCATTTCATCGGATTCGATTGAATAGGTATATTCTAAATCCAGATTAAGGAACTTTACGCAGACCGCATTCAATCGTTGGTATAGCAGCTGGCCCGAGCGTTGATCGGTTACACCATTGGGTATTAATCCGATGTTAGTGTAGCTGTGTTCTGTGGTCAGGACCTTGATTATTCCGTAGGCGTCAGCGATGGACGAGGGCTCATCACGAACCACCACCATCGTTTGATGGCAAGCTTTCAAAAATGTGGTCACGGAAGGGGCGATTCCAGCGGCAGCATCAACAATGAGATAGTCGAGCGGCTCTTGGAATTCTGAGAAGCTTTGCACAACCCCACGAAGTTCCGCTTCATTGAGATCAGCCATCCTACCCATGCCTGAGGCCCCTGGAACTACGAAGATTCCACTTGGACCACGGACCACAATATCTTTTAACGACTTTTCGCCGCTAACGACATGGCTAAAGTTGTATTCAGTTTGGACTCCAAGAGCCAGCTGTGCGTTAGCTAACCCCAAGTCTCCATCAAATAACATGACCTGGTTTCCGGCTTCTGCGAGCGCGACGGCGAGGTTGGTGGAAATGGTTGTTTTCCCAACTCCACCTTTACCGCTCGCGATGCCAATGATTTTTAGGTCACTCATGTTAATCATCCGTTAAAGCACAGGCTCTAATCTTGTTTCTGATCCGTCGGAGCGTTGCGCTCGTATCCCCGTCAAAAACTCAAGTGTAGACACTGACTCGGTTTGTTGTCGACCATCCGTAGCATCTAATGAACTAATCTTGCTGTCAGGAACTGCGAGGGTTACAGTTTTGATAACCTCGGCTACCCATTTTGCGGTATTAATGAGTGCTGCAGGGCGGTTAATCTGATCCGATGAAGATTGCAGCCAAAGCTGCAGGTCGCTGCATTGGAGTAAAGCATCAATTAGTATCCAGGCATCGTTGGATTCGTCTAGTTTGGTCATATTCACGCTATCCCATGATAGACCCTCGTTGAACAGTCTTTCGATTGAGGACCGAGAGATCTCAGTCGTAACAACCAAATGCATGAGTGCTTCCGGGGCATACTGGGAAATCTCAGCATGATGTTGTGTAATGTTGACGCCGCTGGTATCAATCAGAACGCACTCGAGGTCTGCTACCTCTCGCAGAACTGTTTTCAACATGTCCGGTGAATTCGCTCGATAACAATTTACACCCCACTGGGATGCCATTAGCTGCATTTGATTCCAAGCGCCAAGTTTTTGATCGGAATAACTCACAACCGCAACTCGCTCTGGATCTACACGATCGATGACCATGCGCGCTAGCTTTCCGATAAGCGTTGTCTTACCAGATCCTGATGGGCCAAAAAATACGTGTGTTCCAGAAATATCTTCAGGTAACTCAGTGACGGTGTTGAGACTTTCGTTCAGAATCGCGTGTAATTGCGCTTCAGCCTCGTCCGTGTCAGTGAGGTCTGCTAATGAATCGATCAATAATGTTCTTAATCGGTTTGGGATAGGGTGATCCATGAGGGCTTTTTGCCAGACCGTAAGTGCTTGCGGATTCGCGACCTGCATGTGCCACGAAGAGGCTTTTCTTGTTTCTTGCATTTCACGCTTCAATACTTGAATTTCCTCCCGGAACAATTCAACGATCTCGCGCGCCCGGACTGATTCATGAGTCTTTGGTGAATCTTCCGTGAGGGTTGGTTCCTCCCGCTCATGTAGTACTTTCTTGAACGATTTTTCAGCAACCTTTTGTGCTGGTGATTTCGGAGCATCCATCGTAAGTTCTGTATCCGGCACATCGATTAGATCCGAGTCTGCTTCTAGATCGACAGCAACGATTAGTTCAAATTTACCGTTAATTTTATGACCTGAGACGACTAGCGCATCAGGTCCGTACAGCCGAACGACCTCTTCCATCGCCTGCCTGTTGTCTTTTCCGAGTATGCGTTTCAGTTCCATGTGATGTCCTTACTCTGTTTGTCCGACTTGAGCTGTCACAGTAGCTATTACGTTGACGGCCTGATCTTCTGGGATTTCTGTGTATGACAAGATCGTGAGATCTGGGATTCTTGGACGAGCCAGATTTGCTAGCCATGCACGTACCGCAGGCGATACCACCAAGATTGCGGGCTTACCTTGTTCTTCAATTTTTTGTGTTTCCTGACGCATTGATTTAAACAGGCTCTCAGCCAGTTCCGGATCAATGGTTAAGGTTTTTGTTTGGTGTGACTGTTGAACTGCGTTGTGTAACATTTGCTCGAGTTGTGGGTCTAGGGTTATGACAGGCATTTCTTCGGTCATGTCTACGAGGCTTTGCACGATCATTCGGCCAAGCTTTGGCCTGACAAGCGCGGTCAGTTCATCCGGATCCTGGATTTTTGCACCCTCTTCATTTAACACCTCGAGGATTGTCCGCATGTCTCGAATTGAGACACCATCACGCAGGAGGTTTTGAAGCACACGTGTCACAGTCGCGAGACTCAGTTTGTTCGGGACCAAGTTTTCGATAAGTTTAGGTGAACGCTCAGCGGTTTTATCCAGTAGTTGTTGCACCTCATCATGACCTAATAATTCGGGCGCTGCCTGGAACAGGATGCTGTTTAGATGAGTCGCGATCGCCGTTGACGCGTCCACGACGGTATAGCCGAGCGTTCTTGCATAATCACGCTGCGATGGTTCAATCCAATAGGCTTCTAGACCGAACGCGGGCTCTTTAGTAGCGATCCCCTCAAGCGGCGTTGAGACGTGGCCAGGATTGATAGCAAGTTCTTTGCCAGCGTGGCTCTCGCCTCGACCGCGAACAACACCATTTACCATCAAGTGATAAGTGTTTGGCTCAAGGTCAAGATTATCCCGGATGCGGACAGGTTGAACGACGAATCCAAGTTCTGTCGATAATTTTTTTCGCACACCTTTCACGCGGGTTAGCAGTTGACCACCGGTTTCTGTATTAACCAGAGGGATCAGCCCATAGCCAATATCAAGACTGACAAGATCAACCTGGCTTACGTCTTCCCAGTTGATTTCCTGTTCTTCCGTTGCCTGAACCCCACTTTCAAGCAATACCTCGTCTTCAGAATCATCGCTCCTTGGATTCGAACGATATACGAGATATCCGATAGCAGCGCAGATTGCGGCCAACATAATGAAGACCATCGACGGCATGCCGGGGATGATGCCGAGAAGAGTCAAAATGCCGGCCGTGATGAATAGTGCGCCGGGGTTCGCTAATTGTCCCGTTGTCTGGTCAGTCATTGATTCGCTTGTTGTGACGCGTGTCACGACGATTGCCGTCGCAAGAGACAGCACCAAAGAGGGAATTTGTGCAACGAGCCCGTCGCCTATGGTCAAGAGTACGTAAATTTCACCGGCATCAGTGAAAGACATATCATATTGGGTCATGCCAATAGTCAGTCCGCCCAGAATATTAATAATCAGAATCAATAAACCAGCGACAGCATCGCCACGAACAAACTTGCTAGCTCCGTCCATAGATCCAAAGAAATCTGATTCCTGGGAAATTTCAGTACGACGTTTTTTTGCCTCCTCTTGATCAATTACGCCGCTATTTAGATCTGCATCGATTGCCATCTGTTTTCCCGGCATCGCATCAAGCGTAAAACGAGCGATGACCTCAGATACGCGGCCTGCACCTTTGGTAACGACGATAAAGTTAATAATCATTAAGATACCAAAAATGATAAAACCAACGAGGTAATTACCGCTAATCACGAATTTACCGAACGCTTCGATAACCTTGCCGGCAGCATCGGTTCCTTCGTGCCCATTAACTAAAACAATACGCGTCGATGCCACGTTGAGGGAAAGACGTAGCATCGTCGCGAAAAGCAAAACTGCTGGAAATGCTGAAAAATCCAAGGGTTTTTCTGTGTGTATTGCGATCATGATTACTATTAAGGCGATCATGATATTCAACGTGAACAGGATATCGAGCAAGAATGTTGGCAGCGGTAGGATCAACATCGCAATAATCAGAAGCACGAGGGCGGGAATACCTAATGGTTTCCAATCCACTTGTGGAATTGACTGTCGAATATTTGACAGAGCGAGTTGCACGATAAAAACCTCATAATTCTCAATAATTTACACACAAACCCTTGATGGGTGAGTGTGCGCTGTATCTACTTTGCAAGACGGGTGCCAACTTTTACCGTTTGGATGGCAATGAAGACCAATTAGTCCTTTCGTAAAATTTTTCGAGAATCTGCCGATATACCTTGTCAGAGGTATTACATAACTTGGCACCAAACGTGCTTTGTTGGATGTATGGACGCCGAATTCGGTAATTTAAATTGAGGATTACGACATGCGTAATATGGTTAGATTGGCTGCTATGGCAATGGTAGTAATGGTTTCAGGGTGTAGTGTCACAATGACGCCGCCAGGGCAAAATGCTGCCGCTCTGGCGCAACCACCTGTTGAAACACGAGTTGAAACGAAGGTCGTTCCCGTTGTTGAACGCAGAAGCGCTATTCGTTCGACGGGGTATGCAGTGATCAGTGTGCAGCCCTCAGATGTTGACGCGCAACAGCGTTTGCTAGCGATTCGGGCGTCTAAACTTGACGCATACCGGGGTCTTACTGAGCAGGTTTACGGCCAATACCTTGACGCAACGACCACAGTTGCTGATATGGCGGTTTTGAGTGATACCTTCCGTACACAAGTCGAGGGCGTTATTTATGGTGCTAAGGTGGTTAGTATTGCGCCAGTCGGTGAAGATACTTATGAGACTACCTTGTCGTTGGATCAAACAGTAGTTGATGATCTTAGGGCACTGTATCTAGCCTCTATTGCCAGCAACCGGTCGTAATTGATGAATCGTCTGGATTGGACTACCGGGATTTTGTTAACCGGTATGGTACTGCCCTTAATATCTGTAGCCGGTAGTCACGGTACCGGTAATCCTGATTTCAATACAGACCAATCGACGTTGGTTGCAATCAAGGAAGCGCTCGTATCTGAGGCACAGGCGACAGAATCAAAAGTTGTAAACACCGCTTGGCTTGATGCTCAGGGGCAATTACACGAGAGTCTAATGATTCAATCTTCGATGCGGGTGCGTGGCATTCAAGTCCAGACATATCTTGATGAAATACAAAAACCGCAGGTTGAGATTGCGCTTGATGACAAAAAAGGGATATTGCCCGAGTGTTTTATCAAAGACGATCATCTACGACGAACGGTACGAATATTGCCTGCAAAAATGTCACAAAGTTCTGTGACAGGGATGGATCAAACCTTGGCCGTGAGTCTGTCATTGCTGAGTCAAAGGTTATCGACCTACTTTAATGAATCGGATTATTGGCATCAAAAGGGATCGTTACGAGAGGTCGGGTACTACCAGAGTATTGTGTCGGGGGTTCGCCCGGAGCCAGTTCGATTTGAGTTGGTGGTCTCGGTATCTAAGGGTACAAAACCAAAAGATCATCAGGAAGAACGTGTTCCTGGATCAGACCCTGTGAGTTTATTTTTTCAAGGGACGCCGTCGGTACATAGTGAAGACTGGATGATTATGACTGCCCATTTGACGAAAGTGACAACGGATGAAGTCATATGGTCATCTCAATCAAATATTCGGGTGCCAGTGCGTTCAGTAACATACACCAGCCAGTCATTACCTGATGTAATGGTGGGTCAGATCGAAGCAGAGCTCAATAAGTGGACAAGTACCCTCGACGAGTATGCGATGTGTCAGCCTGTTAATTTTCAAATTACTGAAGTGGATGGTAGGGTCGAGATTGATGGTGGAATTACCGCTGGCTTAAAGACAGGTGACCGGTTGCTCGTGATCGATGGGGAGCGAATTCCTGACCGTGTACTCGAGCCCGGAGCCTTGGCCGAATTATCGCTTGCTCAGGTGGTGCGAGTCGAAGATGATTTAGCAGTAATCCAATATGCGGCCGGTGCTGAATTGATAGATGCGACCGGTAAAGTAGCGTTGCCGTTTTAGGAAGGATGAATATGATGCGTTGGTTTGGAGCAATCGTAACATTTGTGTTCACAGGGTCCGTAGCGGCAACTGACATGTCTGTTGATCAGGCTGTGAGTCGCCTATTAAAAGACATTAAAGATGTTGAGGTGATGCGGGTCCCGGTCCCTGGAACGCCTCACCATGGTGTTCCAACCGGTAAACAGACCTTGCCAGATACTATTCGCACTGGAGGCACCCATCGAGTTCGCCGAGGGGAAACGCTGGATATGGTAATTCGCAAGGTTGCCCCTAATTCATCGCTTCAACGTGACCTGCTGAGGAAAGCCTTTGTAAGGGCAAATCCGCATGCGTTCCGTCGCAATAACCCAAACTGGATGTATGCGGGCGTTGTGTTGAGGGTGCCTGATATCGACGATCTTCGTCGTGTGGTTTTTAAAGACACGCCGGGCAGTTTGAAAAAGAATGTATCGAATGAGAAGGCCGGATGGGTCCGGTACCCTTGATATGGATTTGGCGGCACCGGGTGGCATCGGCTCAGAACACACCGCTCGACAACTGACGCACACATTGCGAATTGTGTTGACCGACCAGGCGGCACACGTGATCTTGGCTACTCGCCAGGAAACAGCCCTTCTCACCGTAGATCCAGTTTCGCGAGAACCAGTCATCCTAGGGAAAGCGTACCCCAATCAATTCAAAGTTCATGTGCCATCAAATCCCGAACTTTTGCGTATTTTAGAGGCAAATCCACAAGTCAATCTGTACGTTCGGGTGAAATCAGGTCAGCAGTTGGTGATGACAGGCCAGGTACTTCGTCCCGAACCAATACGGATTGTTCTACGTAACGAGGCTTCCAACCTGATGACATCACGTCTGGCTCCAGTCGTTGAAAAAGTGTCACCATCGCCACTGCCACCATTGCTGCAAGCTGTCTCTCAGGTTAACGCTTATCAAGTGTCACAGGCATTGACGTCAAACCATTTAGATGTTGACCGACACCTTTTTTCAGCAGCTTCCTCCAGCGAACCACCAGAGCATGCCAAATTACCCTCAGAACTGGCAAAATCGGTAGTACGGTCGATACAGACTGTAGGGGGCGATAAACCGATGCTAATACCAGATATTTCTGCGGCTGTTCCGCGCGCAATAGCGCCTGACGCTTTACCAACCAGTGTACCAATTCGTCAGCCAATTGCTGGTGAACTGGGTCTGAAGCCAGGCGAGGTGGTCCAAGCGCTAGTTGCTTCAAGTGGTGACAAGATGGCATTGCAACTCGGCCAGCACCAGCTTCCGTTGTCGGCCCAAATGAAACTCCCAGAAGGCCAGGTGGCGATGCGTGTGATTCAAACCAAGGAAGGACTTGCTCTTGTTCCACACCTATCGCAACAGCCCCAAGCGAGTCAGACGCTCTCAACAACAGGTTTATCCGCAGCCCTCGCCGCTATTCTGACCCGTAATATGGCAAGGCCCCAGATACAGAGTCTTTTCGCTCCTCAGGGACTTGAAGGCTTTTTGACAGCGGCAGGGCTGACTGATGAAGCTAAGAGGTTGAATGCAAATCGCTTGCCTTCGAATCAGCTCACTGGTGATCTCGTCAAAAGTGCGATTCAGTTTGGCGCGTTGGGTAATGAGAAAGCTTTGCTTGAAGGTGTGGCTCTTCAGGGCGGTATGCTGAAGCCATGGTTACGACAGATTTTACGGCTTCTTCCGCAACAGTCTGAGTTGACGTCGCGTATCTCGGGGCTTGTCACGGAGCTTGAGAGTCTGCAAATTGAGGCACTTCCACAATCTCATGTTCGTGAGTCGGGTCTGGCGGCCCTCTTGTTGTTGCGTGATCAGCCACCAGTTGAGTTGTTGTTTGAGAGAAAAAATGTCACCGAGAAGGATAAGGTCAGTCGTTTGTGGATCCTGAATTTGCACACATCGCTCGATAGCTTGGGCGAGGTTTGGATGAAATCCGCGTTCTCGGGAAAGGATGTTGAGCTCACATTTTGGGCAAAAGAAGAGCAAACTGCAGCATTGGCAAAGAAATCGAGGATGGATTTAGAAGAGGCATTGATGGAGCACGATTTGCATGTGAAGTCGATGCAGATTTTTGCGTCACCTCGACCAGGATTTGAAAAGTTGTCCTCTCAGGGAATGCCGCACTTGGATGCCAAAGCATGAAGCGATTCGAAAAAGAAGCTATTGCTCTTGAATATGGCCAACAAGAGGCGCCAACCGTACTAGCAAAGGGGTCTAGAGAGCTTGCGCTCGAGATTATCGAAGAAGCGAAAAAGCACGATATTTTTATCGCTGAAGATCCGCAACTGGTTGCGGCGTTGTCAAAAGTTGGTCTTTCTGATCAGGTTCCAGAAGAGCTATACCATGCTGTTGCCGTAATGCTGTCATGGGCCTACTGGATGAACGGACTTAAGCCAGATGGTTAACGCCTTCCGTCCCTCACGGGATGGTACCGGGGTGTCACAGAAATCAGAGGTTTGGCGTGTGCTGGTAAGTCTTGGGTTTGAAGTAGTAAATCTATTGCGCTGGTGATCCAACGTGGTCGGTATAAGGCGATCAAAAGACCTAGTGCCCCGATTATCAGAAGGCCTAAATATACGAGCTTTATGCGCAGTGTCAGTGGTTGCTCTGCAACTAGCGTTATGAGCCCCATAGAAATCCAGGTCTCGTTTCCAACGTCTAGGAGGTCAATTCGTGACCATACCCCAAATTCGCAAACAACAGTTATCCGATCTGGAGCCGATTTTTGCGTCAAGACGTTTGAGAAGACGGTGGGCAGGTCTCGGATATTTACGCGAGTTGCATTTACTTCTGCGTAGCGATGAACCGGTTCTCCATTATCGCACTCGATGTCTGGTCGAGGAGCCCATTGCGTAACGCTTGTTTGGCCTAGGTTGAGCAACGCGATTGCCAAGAACATTCCAAACACTGCAATCGAGACGCGGGGTAGTCCGCTGGGTTGGGTATTTTTGAAATTACGCATCATCCGATAGTATCGAACGTCGAGAAGATTTTACACGCCCGAGTTTAGTGTAAAGCTCTAATGAGCCAGCAGGATCTTGATTTTGAAGCGTTGAGAGCGCTCCTTTAATAGCATCGAGCTGCTTGGAGATCAAAAGTTCATTTCGTTGATGCGACTTTTTGCACTGCTCTAGGATCTGGGTAATGTCGTTCCATAGAGGATTCCTCGCAAATTTCTCAAGCCGCTCCGGATCGGTTGGCTGATCAGGATCTTGGACAATGTCACTTGAGGAGAGGGTCTCGAGAATCGATATTTTTTCCTGCTGCAAAGCCTCAAATGCATCCAGCTTCTGCCTTTTTAGCGCTTCATACTCATCTGTGAGGAGAGAGTGCAAGCGCTTTACCGATTCAAAGAGACCTTGCAGGTCCATCCTTCACCTTAGAGTAGTTTTTCGATATCAGAGAATCCTTCAGCAATGCGACGTGCGTCAATCGGATAGTTTCCGTCGGACAATGCCTGCTTGATACGCTCTACTTTCTCTGCATCGAAGCCAGCCTTATCAAGCTCAACTTGGGCTGCCGTGCTCAGTTCGACACGGTCTGTGTCAGGTCGCTCAACTTTTACCGCTGGCTCGTTGTCGTCGGACCGAAGTCGAGCCACGTCTCCTTTTGGTTGGTCTGATTTTATTGAAGTAAGCGGACGCCCGCCTACTCCCGTTACTGAATCCGCCATATCCGTCTCCTCACTGTCGGAAATTCCTCTACGATCATAGAATCGGCTTCACATATTAAAACTTTAACATTTTTTTAAAAAAAATATTTCGGCTTATTTTTAAGGATCTATTCCCCTAGCCTGATGGCGGCCCGACACTACCCCTCTTATGACTTTTCCTGACTCGGTGTTGGTTAGCTCGACCTGTTCACCAATTTTTCCATCCTCCATTGCGATGGTGTCGACTGTGATAGTGAGTGCGCCGCGTGTCAAAACGAGCGTGACTTTCTCACCCTTGCGGACGAGATCCGCAGCCGTAACATCTGACACAGACAAAGGAGTTCCGGCTCGAATAGTGCGTGTCGCCTCCAGACCGATGGCCTCCTCAAACGTGGACAACGTTTGGGCTCGGATTTGCTTTTTGGGCTGAAGAGTTTTGCTGATCAAGTTTCGAGTAATTACCTGGCCCCTTATAATATTCGTAGCGGTCACAACAACGTATTCGGATTGCTCGATGTTTGATTTTGACAGCGTCTGGTTGGCCTCAAGATAATCTGAAGCCGTAACCACGCCGGTGGGCCACTTGGTGAG
Source organism: uncultured Gammaproteobacteria bacterium (assembly GCA_913042205.1). Classification (GTDB taxonomy): domain Bacteria; phylum Pseudomonadota; class Gammaproteobacteria; order Pseudomonadales; family Litorivicinaceae; genus HIMB30. The sequence goes on along the minus strand of CAJWIY010000030.1, from coordinate 1,300 downwards.
AGCGTTTGCTGGCGGATTTTCTGTTTCAACACGGGTCAGGCCGGCTCGTTCAATTAACTCACCAGCCTCATACGCCCGATTTGTCGTAAAGACAGCCATCTGGTTAATCAACATACTTTGGTTGATGATGGTATCTGTATTTACGGGGTTGATTAATTTTAATCCGATGAGAACTTTGGGATCCGTATAGCTACCGTTGATAGTCATCGAATAGGGGACGAGCTTCAATTCTGATCCATTTATAATATGTCCATCCGGCAAGTCTCGTGCTGCCGCTACTACATTTGTCTTTGCATCGATCTTGACACGAATAAAACGTTTCCAGGAGGGTTCCTGGCAGAGGGCCTCAACAGTTCGCTGGTTTCCTTTGAATGGAAACCTAAACCTCAATGGCTTTTCACAGCGTTCGATAGGTACCCGTCTGTCGGGCGCTGACATTTGTATCACGCCCCTTGGGATCCCAGTCTCTTGACTGACCCAACTAGTCGCCTCGTCGACGAGCGCGACGCCACCGCCGGGAAATGCGGCAGCAGCGAACGGCGCCCAAACGCTCATACATAGGATTGGAATAACGCGCGTCAGTTGCATGCTTTTAGTATGTAACGCGTGTTGTGAATTGCAACTGCAAATCTCGGCAAGCTCTTGCCGGAATTTGTCATCGTTTATTGCCGCTTCGAATCAAAGCCTGCCGGTTTATCTCGGTTTGAAACACTTGGCACATCAATTGCTTTAGTGAGCCTGTAAATGTCATTTCCCCGACGATCAATCGGCTGAATGACGAGAAACTTTAGAGGCCGAGCATGAAATTGTTTGAGAACCCATTCGGAATCCATGAGCAGGCAGTCGCTGTTCGTAATAAGCGAATGGAGTTGATTGCAGCAAATATAGCAAACGCGGATACACCGCACTTTAAAGCACGTGATCTGGATTTTAAGAAGATCTTGGCTGCATCTGACCCTACGCCCATGGCCGCCACCAATGCCCGTCATTTTGGGACCGGTGAAACTGAGAACCCGAACGGTCTCGTCTATCGCGTGCCTTATAACTCGTCGGTTGATGGCAACACCGTAGAAATCGCTGTGGAGCAGGCTCAATATGGTCAAGCGGCTGCTGACTACCAGGCAACGCTTCAGTTTTTAGAGAGCCGTATTTCCGGGATTCGGAAGTCGTTACGTGGTGAGTGAGGAGGTTTCTGATGCTTAAGAACGTTTTTGGAATAGCCGGAACTGCATTGAATGCGCAGACAATCCGTTTGAACACCACAGCTTCAAACCTGGCCAATGCTGGTTCCGTTTCTGGT
>CAJWIY010000029.1 GCA_913042205.1 uncultured Gammaproteobacteria bacterium | reverse complement strand
TTCCGACGAGCTAGCGAAAAAATTCGCGAAGGAAAAGGATACGCCATACCTTAAATGGGTCCGCGATGAGGGGCTCGATATCATTGACGCGTTGTACGTCAAGAATCTGAACCACGTCGAGCTCAAACCCTGGTCCCGCCGCGGTGGCTCGGGTGTATACATAAACCATGACGCGTCTCGCACAACCAATGACTGCTATGTGTGTGAGATCCCCGCCGGAAAAAAACTGGAACCCCAGAGCCAGTTATTCGAAGAAACTGTGATGATTCTGTCGGGACACGGGAAAACAACTGTCAAAAACTTTGCGGGGCAGGAGGTGGAGTTCGAGTGGGGTCCAGGGGCTCTGTTCGCCATCCCACTGAACACAATGCACCAACACTTTAACCTGTCAGGATCTGAACCGGCTCGGTATGTCGCGGTAACCAATGCGCCACCAATATTAAACACCTACGGTGACCCTGAATTCGTCTTCAATACCCGCCACGACTTCCCAGAGCGCTTCAGCGGTGACCCTGAATTTTTCTCAGGCAAGGGCGAACAAAAAGGCCTGCTGTTAGAGACTAACTTTGTCCCAGACGGCGTCAATTTACCGCTGATTGAGGCAAAGGAGCGCGGCGCCGGGGGCGGCCATATCCGTTTCAATTTCGCGAAGAGTTCATTGAACAGCCACATCTCGCAGTTCCCCATAGGCACCTACAAGAAGGCTCACGCTCATGGTCCAGGCGCTCATGTGATTATCCTCAGTGGGTCCGGTTACTCTCTGATGTGGCCCGAGGGCGCCGAGCCTGAGCGCTTCGATTGGGAAGTTGGCTCGATGATCGTGCCACCGAACATGTGGTACCACCAACACTTCAACACGGGCACCACACCCGCGCGTTATCTGGCATTCAAATATGAGGGAGTCGCGATCCGAAACGCACAGGGGGTTCCCAAGGCGTGGATTAGTAAACGCATCGGTGGTCATCAGATCGACTACGCTGATGAGACCCAAGAAGTGCGTGATCTTTTTGAAAAAGCACTCGCCATGAACGGCCTGTCCACCCAGATGACCGAGGCCTACGAGAGAGAACTAGAAGACCTTCCACCAAAACCTGCATAAACAAAAAGGGCCGCAGGTGCGGCCGTTTTTATACATTGGGTATCAACTCTTTTTCGCGACACGACCGATCAGCACGGAAGAAACGGCAACTACACCAAGCATGAGAAGTAAGTGCTCGCCGGTAAACACATGGCCAACCAGCTGGGCAATCATCATGGAGCCATGGTCGCCATGAGCAAGCACTGGGGCAGCAACTGAAGAAAGGCCCGTGACGGATAAGATGCTTGTGAGTTTCATTAACCTACCTCATTGATTGTTTAAATTAAACTCGACGGAGATTAGTTCGCTAACCACCCCTCTACCAATCTTATTCTGATTTGGTTGTCGTTAACAGATTGTCTACCTGTTCCCGCTCGATCACTGCACCAATGCCCGAAAATCAATAAACCCTCGCTCGACCCTCTCAGCCCCGTATGCCCAACCGACCACTGATTCCAATTTATGACAATGACCAAAATGACAGGCACACAACATCAGTACCAGCGGCACCTAAACATCATTACCAATCCAGAGAAAACGATAGGGCTTCAGCTCGAGAGGGCCGCTTCGGTTAGTAACGCTAGCTCCTTCAACAAGATCGATCCAAGTCTGATCGATAGTTAAGTTCAAATCACCCATGTCTAGCGTTCTGGTTTCGTTGGTGACATTGAATACAGCAAAAATATTTTGTCCACGGTCCAGGCTTTGCCTCCAAAACCCGAACAAACCGGGACGAAGATGGAGCGTCAACATCGTTGCGTTCGGATGAAAGGCCTTCTGCTTCTTCCTCACCCGGATAAGCGCGAGGAGCCGTGTTAGCACACGACTGTGCCGCGAATCTCTGTTAGCCAGATGCGATTCAAGTTGTTCTTGGCCCCACACGTGTCTATTGATCGAGCGCAGGTTACCGGTGTTTTCGACCCGTGAAAGGTCATTCTCTGTCGCCACAAGGCTGTGTACATAGATCGCCGGGATACCTTCCAGAGCCAGTAATATGGCGTGCGCACAGATGAAACGATGAAACTGATACTTATCTTTACCCTGCTCAACCGTCCCAGCCAACGCGTCCCAAAGCGAAATATTGATCTCGTAGGGCTGCTCATCACTCGCTTGCGTGGCCCGATAGCTCAATCGACCACCAAATCTGACCATTGTGTCGGTCAGTTTCTTGAGTTCAGTGGCCGACAGGAGCCCTTCTACAGGCCTAAGACCTATCCCATCATGAGACGCCAGAAAATTAAAATATGCCGTCCCCCTTCTTGCTGATGGCATCGTCATAATCCACCGCTTGAGCTGAGAATAGTCACCGGTAATCAAGGTATTCAGCAAAAGCGGTGGCAACGAAAAATTGTAGATCAGATGAGCCTCGTCCTGGTCCCCGAAATAACTTAAATTCTCAATATTTGGAATATTTGTCTCGGTAATAACTACTGATTTTTTTGATTTATTTTCAATAAGTAATCTTATTAATTTGATAATCGTATGAGTTTTTGGAAGGTTGATGCACGAGGTCCCCAGTTCTTTCCAGAGAAAACCAACTGCGTCCAGCCTGAACCAAGAAATTCCTCTCTCAAGATATCCGTGAATAATTTTCAGGAATTCCAACAAAACCATTGGGTTTTTAAAATTGAGGTCAACCTGATCGTGGCTGAACGTGCACCAAACCAGAACCTCTCCAAGATCCGTACGGGTCGGCCTAAGAAGTTCTGATGTACGCGGTCTGACAACCTGATCGATCGCCGCATCCGGTGTCACTGTAATAAAGAAATCTTTCCCGGGATCCCTTCCCTTCTTAAAATTTTCAAACCATAGACTACGCGTCGAACAATGGTTCAAGACAAGGTCTCCCATGATCTTGAAGTGCTCTCCGACGGCCTCAAGTTGACCCCAATTACCATGACTCTGATTCACACTTGAGTAGTCAATCACACTAAAACCATCGTCGGAACTGTACGGAAAGAATGGCAAAATATGCACGACCGAAAAGATTTCTTTTAGATGACGATCTAAAAACTGCTTGAGCGTCTCCAGTGGGGTTCTGGACTCCGAGATGATGCTATCGGCATATGTGATCAATACGATATCGTCACTGTTCCAGAGCGCCGCATCAGATTCGGATAGCGACATACTCCCGTCTATTTCCATCGCCTCAAGGCATCGATCGGTCAATGCCTGAATATCTTTGTCAGGGTAAAGTACCGCGAGATGCGCGGTTACATTTTCAATCAGCAATGAATCCCTCTCCTAGCTGAAGTCTTTCATATCTTCGTCGACACCAACCAAAAGCTCGTCCATAAGCCCTGGTAGTGCACTGTTAACGCGATTCCAACTCGGAATAAACGGTCGTTCGGTCGGGTTTTCGAGGAAATGTGTCCCTGCTTTCATCAGATTCAAGGCAAATAATTCCACAGCCTTCTCTTCCCTGTGCAAGTCGAGGTCAAGCCCGTTTATGGCAGCGTCGCTTTTGTAATGATCAACAAAATCTAGCGCGACACGGTAATAAGTCGCCTTGATCGTTCTGAATGTCTCCTGATTGAAAACTATTCCGTTAGTCGCGAGTTTTCGAAAAATAGCTTTGCTGATGTCGATCGACATCCTGGACAGTCCCGTACTCTCGTCGTCTTGTGATAAATCTTGATGCTTATGGTCGTAAGTGTCCGCAATATCGACCTGGCACAGTCGGTTATTGGAATAGTTCCGAGTCATTTCGCTCAAGATACCGATCTCAAGGCCCCAATCTGATGGGATCCGTAGGTCCTTGATCACGTCTCGGCTAAAAGACATCTCCCCGGCGAGTGGGTACCTGAAGCTGTCGAGATAGTCCAGGTATTCCAATGACCCAAATATTCTTTTGAGGGTCTGTAGCAGAGGTGTCACTAGCAGGCGTGTGACTCTGCCGTTGATTTTACCGTTAGCGACACGGGCATAGTAGCCCTTGCAAAACTCGTAGTTGAACTGTGGGTGGGCGACCGGATACAAAAGACGAGCCAGCAGCGAGCGATCATAGGTAACAATGTCGCAGTCGTGAATAGCAAGCGCGTCGGCCTGATTTGAGCCTAGGGCATACCCCATGCAAAACCACACATTACGTCCCTTCCCCATCTGGTCCGGTGACAGCTTTGCGTCCCTCAATTTCTGATCGACCGCGCGCAACCTTGGCCCGTCGTTCCAAAGTACTTTTACGTTCTGAGGGAGCTGATTAAAAGCAAGCAGTGCTTTCTTGTATTCTTCTGGGGTCGCGCAATCGAGCCCAATGATTAATTGATCGAGATAAGGAACGTGACTCAGCTCTTTGACGATCTTAGGCATCGCTTCCGTTTCAAGCTCGGAATATAGGCATGGGAGTATTAACCCTAGCCGCTTTTCCTTTGAAAACCTCAAAAGCTCAGACTCCAGTGCATCCGTGCCACGCTGAGATAGGTTGTGTAGCGTGGTCACAATTCCGTTTTGATAGAAATCACCCATCCGCTAGATCCTCAAATTAGTTCTCTTAAAACAATTGTCCTGACCGCCTCGTGCCACCCACCTGGTCCGGTGCGCTTGGTTCGATAGACCGGTGATTCCGTTTCTATGTGGGGAAAACCATGCTTCTCCGACCTGATTAATACGGGATGGTCGGCGTCAGCCAACATTTGCGCGTCATTCTCACTGTCTCCCAAGGCCATTACCTTGTAGTCTTTTTCGTAGATTAGCCTCATCCGGTTGACTAACCAACGTTGGGCCAGCTTTTTATCTGTGTCTCCCATAAGGTGAACAAAACGGCCCCCCATCACCAGACGCAAACCCTCAGACAACGCCATATCTGATAATTTCTTTAGAGAAGCTTCGCTGTCACGCCAAAGAAGCGGCTCTGAGAACTCACGCGCCTGTGCCATTAGAACGTCGGATCCGCTTAGACCGGTAACCGACGCACATTCTTGTCCTGGCATCTGAGTCAACGCACTGTATTTGAAACCCTCGCCCACCCAGCCTAGGAAGTCTGTGATTCGTTGATGCGATACGCCGAGCACATAACGGAGGTAGCCGTGGGCCGGTTCAAGCCCATTAGTGCCAGCAATCTCGTGATCTATTGGCACGTAAACCGCGGATCCATTCTCAACAACAAACGGTTGATGATTGCCCAACGACCGCCTGACTTTGAGTATCTCCGGAAAGGTTTTGCTTGAATTAAAGACCACCGGTATGCCGTGAGTATTCAAGGTCTCAAACAGCGAGTCAGCCGGAGAGGCCCTATAAGTCTCCGCGTCCAACAGCGACCCATCGAGATCGGTGAAAATAATCAGATCCTTCATACACCTCATCTTGTTTCCGTAGTCGGCTCAGCAAGAGCGATGCCAAAGCAAACTGACCCCACCAATCTAGCTCAAAAGCTACTTGAACCATTTATTTTAGACCTCAGGAATGCATCGAAACACACAAAATTGAACTTATTTGGTGCACACTCAAAAAAAAAAGAAATACAAGAACCGAGACGGTGCGCCCAAAAACCACAAAAACCTCTCGAGGCCTACCACCGAGGGTACGATTTCGAATAACCTAAAACCGACCCTACAAATAATAATCACTGATAGGCAACAGCGTGCTCGAAAATAAATATGGACTGATAACCGGAGCCAGCAGAGGTCTGGGAATGGAAATGGCGGTCGCGTTGGCCGAGTCGGGTCTGTCAGGAATAACAATCACGGCGGCACCAGGATCCGACGAGACCATTGCCGAGATCGAACAGGAGCTCGAACAAGCCAAGGCGACTCTCAAAAAGTCTGGGATAGAGGTCAACGCGATATTATCCGACGTAGGCGTCGCGATAGATTGTAAGAGAGCTATCGAGGCCCATATGGATACCTTTCCCTCCTTGGATATTCTGATAAATAACGCTGGAAAAGCTGGCAGGTACGCCCACCTGGGCGATACCAATAACGATATCTCTAGCCATGACCCGGCGGGCATGAGTGCAATCATAGCGACAAACCTGAGTGGCCCCTATTTCATGCTCCACCACGCGCTTCCATACATGAGACGGTTAAAACGGGGCCGTATAATTAATGTCTCCAAGCGGACTGAGTCAATGCACCGGAAGGCTTGGACCCCCTACGGCCCCACAAAAGCCGCACTCGAGGCGGCCACGATTGCGTGGGCGGAATCGTTAGCTGAAACTGGACTCACTGTAAATACCTTGTCACCAGGCGGGGCGGTTAATACAAAGTTTGGGACGGGCAGGATCACCGGACACGGGATCGATCCCCAGAAGATTCGACCAATGATCGTCTGGCTAGCCTCATGCGACTCCGACGAGTTCAACGGATGCAGGTTCGTGGCGGATCGATGGGACCCCTCGGTTACCACAACAGAGGCCGCGCACGGCTGCCAAGAGAGTCAGATTTTTCCAAAGCCAGAACGAGACACGCCCCTCAAAAGAGCCTGGTTCTGATCGACTAGTCGCTAAGGCGATACCGCCGCTCTACCATTACCGCAAGCAGAAACACTAATGCGATGGTACAGATAAGGAGGCCCAATAGATGGATGAGGACTGGTCCAGCCTCCACGCCCAGAATACCGTACCTAAACGAACTCACTACCATGAGTATAGGATTCAACTCCGCGATTGGCTGTATCACCGAAGGCAGTGATGTCATTGGGAAAAATACACCCCCCATATAAGTCAACGGAGTTATCACAAAGTTATTGACCCAGTTCGCCTCGTCGTGGTTATCAGCGATGATCGCGTTGATCATACCCAGCGCAGAAAAAATAACTGCAGTAGTAAACGCAACACAGATGAGTACTAGGATATTGTGGATGGTGAATGGATTGAAAAGGTAAACGACAACAGCGACGAGACACATTACTATCAACCCTCGACACACTCCACCAGACAGGTAGCCCAAGACGATTGATACACTCGGTATCGGCGTCACAAACATCTCCTCGTACACACGGTGATTCTTGGCACTAAAAAATGAGCTACTAACGTTTGAGTAGGCGTTATTAATCAACGCCATCGCGATGATGCCTGGCCCGATAAACTGTACATACGGCATATCGAGCAACGTCCCAACCTTGCGGCCAATAATCGAACCAAAAATATACAGATACAGCACCATCGTGATCACAGGTGGCACAAGGGTCTGGCTCTTTATCCTCATGAAACGCCTTATCTCGGTCCTGACTATCGTCACATAACCGGTCCAGGCGATCTCTCTCATCGAACGAAAGTTAGACATCATGTGCCTCGCAACGCTTCAATATTGTCCACACGATCAAGCTCTCGAATCTCTTTAAAAGTGAACCATCCCCAGACGGACACAGCCAGACCAATACAACCGCCGAGCACGGCTGTTGGTAACGGACCAACAACAGACGCCAGCCACCCTGCTCGAAATGTGCCGAGATGATTCGAGGACGATGTACACAGAGAGTTAACAGCGTTGACGCGGCCTCGCAAGTCATCAGGCGTACCCAACTGCACCATAGACATTCTAATATTTACGCTCACCATGTCGACCGCACCATACACGACCAAGGCAAGGCAACTCAGCCAGAGCATCTCGGAAATAGCGAACGCAAGGATAGAGAACGAGAACAAGACCAGAACAACGAAAAGTTTCCGTCCGACATGGCGCATCGGGCTCATTCTCGCTAACGTGATACCAACGACAACAGACCCGAGCGCTGGCATCGCCCTCAGTAACCCAAGACCATCGGCGTCTGTTTCTAGAATATCAACTGCATAGATTGGTAAAAGAGCGATCACAGAGCCGAACAGGACTATTACCAAATCGAAAAGGATCGCACCCAACACCATCATGTTGGCCCGCAGGTAATGAATTCCTGCAAATATTCCTTCGAACGTCCTCGAATTCTCAGCCACAGGCACCGGTATGGTCGGGAGAAGACTGTAAAGGACCGGACAAATCAGAACAACAGCGGTTATCAACCAATACACGTCTCGATCAATCAAGGTAATCAAAACACCTGCCACGAACGGTCCGACAGTGGTCGCAAGATGTCCCATTGTGGCATTCAAGGCGATCGCTTTAGGGAGGATCGTTGGCGATACCAGGTTGGCAAGAAACGCGGATTGTGCGGGTGTAAAGAACGCGTGTGCAATCCCGTGGACGAAGATAAAAAAATAGACCCAATTAAGCGACACTTCGTCTGAGGTCAACACGACGGCCATCCCGACAAACGCGATCGCGTCAATAGAAGTCGCCGCAATAAGGATATCTCTCCGTCTGAATCGATCTATCACGAATCCTGTCAGGAAAAAGAAAACGAATATGGGGAGAACAAACACCAGCCCCACCAGCGCGAGCTTGAAGGCATCGCCCGTGATCTCATAGATGTGCCAACCGAGTGCGACCGCTACCATTTGCATTGAAAGGCCGAAGCAAATCCGGGATCCCAAAAACGCTAGTACGGGCAGACAAAACTTTTCGACCGGTGTGTGCATAAAGAACTTCTTTGTCAGAAGCCAACATGATAACCCGCGGTGATAAATACCACGCGTTCTTGGTAAACCGATTTGAACTCCAGGGCACTGTGAAAAAACTTCGAGAAGAGATCGAGGGTCCCGTATCCTTTATCTTTTAAGGAGATCAATTTGGAAAAAACTGGCCACCAGTGGTCCCCTCCAATCTGGATACTCTCGCTGGGAGCGGGATTGGCGCCGTTTGCGGTTACACTTGTAGCCCCGGCCATCCCATCGATGGCTATCGATCTCAACGCCGACTCAAACATCACACAACTCGTACTAACCACCCTTCTGCTTTCAATCGCGTTTGGACAACTGATCGCGGGACCTCTGTCCGACAGACTCGGAAGAAAGCCCCTGTTCTTGGGTGGCGCGATTGCCTATTGTGCAGCAGGATTTGGAGCGGCGCTCTCACACACAATCGAGGGGATTATTTTTTTCCGAGTGATCCAAGGTTTCGGGGCGGCTGCGGCCGTCGCAATGTCCCGATCAATCGTGGTCGATTTCTATGGCCGTGATCGGGCAGCTGGCGTGATGTCGACGATTATCGCAATGATGGCAATCATACCGGTATTTGGAACGGCACTTGGCGGGATGTTGACCGATTTCGTGGGGTGGCAGGGCTCTTTCTGGATGCTAGCCCTGACGGGACTGATACTGACTTATTTTGTAAATACTGAGATTCAGGAAACCCATAGCCCGGAACACGTGTTTACTTTTAAGGATGCATTAGCCGGGTATGCGATGCTTCTATGTACAGCGAAGTTCCTTTCAAGTGCGCTCACCACAGCGTTTCAAACTGCGGTCTTCTTCGCGATGATGGGATTTATCGGATACTCGTTTGAGCGCATGGAAATCAGCGCGAAAGAGTTTGGTGTGTGGATGGCGACGACCTCTGTCGGCTACATACTCGGAAACCTAGCAAACAAGCGCCTCCTTAAACATTATCGGATCGACGTCATCACGTCAGTCGGCGCAGCCGCATCGCTGACCAGCCTCATCATCATGGAAATCTGGCACATAAACAGCCCCTCGTCACCGATCGGGTTGGCTGTACCGATGATCTTCGTCGGTCTCTCTAACGGCGTCATCATAGCGAATTCGATCATAGTCGCGTCATCAGCCGTCCCAAGACTGAGAGGCTCTGCCACGGGTCTAGTCGGTGCCATGCAAATGGGTGCCGGAGGGGTGTCCGGGACAATCGCTATCTGGCTCGGCGCCGATCAGAACACCAGTGTGGGAATAATTACCCTGGTCGTGATTAGTTTCTTCTCACTGATCTCGGCCTGGTGGTCTACCCGTCTCCAGCGAATCTAGTAAATTCAAATCGGTAGATCGGGCATTTCAAATTACTTGTCGTACTGGTGAACAAACGCTTGCACTATTAGCGCGAGGAGAGTCTAGGGGAGCGTCCGTGGATAGAGATAAATACGAAAAATATCAGTCCGATGTCATCGTTGATTTGCTACAGCAGTATGGTATCAAACATATCGCGATGAACCCGGGCGCAAGTTTCCGTGGCCTCCACGACTCTGTCATCAACTATGGCGCAAATGACCCAGAGCTGATGGTCTGCCAGCACGAAGAGATAGCGGTACAGATCGCCCACGGGTACGCCAGAGCGACCGGAAAACCTATGGGCGTGATCCTGCACAATCTGGTCGGTATGCTGCATGCCCAGATGGCGGTCTACTACGCCTACATAGACAGGGCTCCCATCTTTATCATGGGTGCCACCGGGCCAATGCATGAGGGCAAACGCCGTCCTCACATCGACTGGTCCCATTCAGCACTCGTCCAGGGCGAGGCGATGCGCAACTATACCAAATGGGACTACCAGCCCCATGCCATAGAGGGTGTCCCAGAGAGCTTTATGCGAGCATACAGCACAATGGTTACCGAGCCGGCGGGTCCTATCTACATGTGTTACGACGCCTGGCTTCAGGAGGAAAAGCTGACCTGCGAGGACCCCGGGATGCCCCCGGCGAATATGCAAAAGGCCCCCGCACCAATGGGCGCAGATCCTGACACACTAAGCGCCATGGCGGATGTTATTCTAGAAGCTAAGCATCCCATTATCTTGGTTGATTTCATCGGTAGGCAGCCCGGTAACTTCGAGAAGCTAGTCACGCTCGCCGAGACTCTGGGCTGCGGAGTCTGGGATATCAACAACTCACTCGCGTTTCCAAACCAGCATCCCCTCTGCATTTCACTGGATCACGAGTCCTTAAAGGTTGCAGATGTCATTCTCGGTATTGATGTCCGTGACTGGGAAAAACCGACGCATCAGCTTATCTCCACGACCCGAGAAGTGACCCCGCACGTGCCGGAAGACTGCATCTGGATGGAGATTGGTTTTGCGGAACTCGAGATGTCGGCCTGGGCCTTCGACTATGGCCGGTATCAGCCGAAGCAACACGTGGCGCTGGGTGACCCACGACTCGCCATGCCCGCACTAACCAAAATTGCTCAGGCCAAGCTTGAAAAGAACAAGGCTCTTGTATCAGCCCGTGACTGCCGTGCTCGTCTGTTTAGCGAGAGACACCGTCAGATCTTTGCGGACTGGAAGGCCGCGGCTGAAGCGAAACGTGGATCGGATCCAATTAGTTACGCGGAACTCACGCTCATTACCTGGGACGTGATCAAGGACGAGGACTGGGTGCTAGCAACGGGAACCGCCCGTGAGTGGGTCCGGAAGTTATGGAACTTTGATAAGCCATACCGCCATGCCGGAAGGTCTCTTGGCACATCTACCCAGATTGGTATGTCTCTCGGTGTCGGACTCGCGTACAGGGGGACAGGCAAGCTGGTGTTAAATTTCCAACCAGACGGTGACCTTATGTACGACGCGGGAGCATTGTGGACAGCGGCCAAGCATAAGATCCCGATACTTCTCATTATGTGCAACAACCGGGCCTACTATAACGATTGGGAGCACCAGGAGCGGATGGCTCATCTCAGGGGTACCGACGTAGATAAAGCACATATTGGTATGGATATTTTCGATCCTGAGCCGGACTTCGCGACACTAGCTAAATCAATGGGCATGTACGGCGAGGGTACTATCACAGAACCATCGGAGATCGCGGGAGCGTTGAGGCGGGCAATGGCGGTCGTGAAGTCAGGAAAACCAGCGTTGGTTGATATCGTAGTAGCGCACCGCTGACCGATTGGACTAGTGCGGCTTCCGATGCCTCTGGCCACCACAGACTATTTGACCAGTAGACGACTTGGTCTCAAACAGGCCACCATAAGTGGTGCAATTACGGCGGCAATAAACGGATTTTATAAATGCAATTTCATTTGAATGGCTACAACCCTGGTGATCCCCGCATCGTTGATCCGATAGATCGAGTCATCCCACCACCGTTAAAACGACCCCTGCCTGCGCACTGTGACGTTATGATCGTCGGATGCGGACCTGCTGGTCTAAATCTTGCGGCGCAGCTTTCGCAATTTAGTGACATTCATACCGTAATAACCGACCTCAAAGACGACCGGCTGACCGTTGGTCAGGCTGATGGTATGGCTTGCAGAACTCTGGAGATGTTTCAGGCCTACGGTTTTGCCGATCAGGTCATACAAGAGGCCTATGGTGTCAATGAGGTCGCATTCTGGAGACCGGACCCTGACGACCCGTCACGTATCGCCCGGAACAGCAAAATCGATGACGTAGCGGAGGATCTGTCAGAGATGCCCCACGTTATCATCAACCAAGCGAGAATCCATGACCACTTCCTCAGTGTCATGAAGAATTCGGCCACTAAGACTGAGCCTTATTATTCGCGAAAACTTATCGACGTCGTGATCGATCATTCGGACACGGATTACCCCGTCACTTTGACTTTTGAGCGTGCCATAACCCACTCACAATTCAATCGGGAAGTGGAGACCGTAAAATGCAAATACGCTGTTGGGTGCGATGGCGCCCGGAGCCAGGTCAGAAAATCAATCGGTCACGAACTAATCGGCGACGCGCTGAATCAGGCGTGGGGAGTGATGGATATCCTAGCGGTCACCGATTTCCCAGACATACGCCTGAAAGCAGCAATCCAGTCGATTAATGAGGGCAACCTCCTGATTATCCCCCGCGAAGGCGGGTTCATGGTCAGGATGTATATAGAGCTCGATAAATTAAAACAAGACGAGCGTGTCGACCGAGAAAATATGACTGTCGATGTCTTGATCAAAGCCGCCAACCGAATCATGGCACCCTACACTTTGGACGTAAAAGAGGTCCCATGGTGGAGCGTCTACGAGATTGGGCAGCGGCTCACGACCGCGTTCGATAATTCACAAGACGAAGGAAGTCCGCGGGTGTTCTTGGCTGGCGATGCTTGCCATACCCACAGCCCAAAGGCGGGACAGGGCCTCAATACGTCGGTCATGGATACATGGAACCTTGGTTGGAAACTGGCGCATGTCTTAATGGACCGCGCACCTGAGGCGCTCCTCTCGACCTACTCCGCAGAGCGGTCTGACATTGCCAAAAAGTTGATCGACTTCGACCGAGAGTGGTCGAAAATGTTCAGTACTAAACCAAAGACTAAAGACAACCCAGATGGAGTTGATCCAGCCGAGTTTCAAAAATACTTCGAGCTATTCGCCCGATTTACCGCCGGGGTAGGTATCCAATACCAGTCATCGGTAATCGTCGGTGAGGGCACCTATCAGCACCTGGCCGCGGGCCAACCAATCGGACAGCGTTTTCACTCGGCGCCCGTGATCCGACACGGTGATGCAAAGCCGGTTCAGCTTGGTCATTGCCACACCGCGAATGGCGCTTGGCGTGTGTACGCATTTGCTGGGTCTGACGACCCCTCATCAGAATCATGTCGTATACGGAAACTAGCTGACTTCCTTGCAAGTGATCCTGGTTCTCCGGTCGTAAAGTATACGCCAGACGGAGCCGACATCGACTCAGTGATTGACTTCAGAGCGGTCTATCAGACACCCCACCGTGGTCTTGAGCGGACTGTTGTCCACCCTTTTTTAACACCAACAAAAGGACGCCTAGGACTGAAAGATTACGAAAAAATATTCTGCGTAAACGATTACAAAAATATCTATGAGATGCGAGGCATCGACAAGATCGATGGCTGTATTGTCGTGGTACGGCCAGACCAATACGTAGCCACGGTGCTGCCTCTAACTGGTCAAAAAGAACTTACCACCTTTTTCAGTCGTTGCCTCACAGTAGCTTAGGAGACCTCATTTAAAGGAGCCGAGGGCTAACCAAAAAACACTAAGCCATCACCGCGCGGTCTTGGATTGGTCGTTCACGCACCGGCAGATGTACCACCGCAGATAAAAGCCCGGTCCCAACACCAACCCACCAAACCACGTCGTAGGAGCCAAACCGGTCATAAAAATCACCCCCCAACCAGACACCTACAAAGCTCCCAATCTGATGAGAAAGGAACACTAACCCGTAGAGGGTGCCCATATATCTCAGGCCGTAGATGTAGGCCACCAGACCAGAGGTCAGTGGCACCGTTGCGAGCCAGAGAGACCCTATCAGTGAAGAGAAAATAAGGACAGTCACGGGGGTCATGGGCGTCATAATAAACCAAGAAAACAATACCGTCCGGGCCATGTAAATACCCGCAAGAAGAAGACGCTTGGGGTACCGACCACCCAGGGCCCCGGCAGTAATTGTCCCGGCTATATTGAAGATCCCGATCACCGCGATCGAGAACGCGCCAAGATCGGCCGTATCCTTGATACCCATCTTGGCCAAGAGCCCGTTCGGATCAATCGTCGCGCAGGCCTCGGTCACGAAAGCAGGGAAATGCGCGGTGATAAAGGCCAACTGGAAACCACAACTGAAGAAGCCAACGAAAATCAGTACATAGCTCGGGTCACGGACCGCTACATTGATGCTCGACAGAAGTGACTCCTCGAGCTCCTCTTTCTTGGCCTTTGGCGGTGCCTTTAGGAACGGAAGACTCAGTAGCGCCAGCAATATCAGACCAGAATAAAACAGAAACACATTCTGCCAGGTCATGGAATATAAAAGATACTGAGTCAACGGCGGACCAATTATCTGACCCGCACTACCTGCAGCGGTAGTGATTCCTAACGCCAGCGACCGGTGCTCGTCCGAGGCGGCCCTTCCAACAACGCCGAGGACTACACCGAAACCCGTACCCGCGACACCGACACCCACCAATATCTCCAGCATCTGATGGCCACTGGCTGTGGTCGCGATAGAGCTCAAGGAGAGCCCAAGCGCGTAAATAAGGACCCCGAGAAATATCGCTTTACGGTCACCCAGTTTCTCAGCAAACGCCCCAAAAAATGGGGTCGCTATGCCCCACGAAAGATTCTGTATCGCGATGGCCAAAGAAAACTCAGTCCTAAACCAACCAAGATCGTTAGCTATCGGTATCTGAAAAACACCAAAACTCGCGCGGATCGCAAAACTGACCAGGAGCACCAGAGACGCCGCGATAAGGATCGGTGTAAAGACCTGACGGATCACCACGATGTTTTCTTCCCCAAACCCTGAATCACTTTGACGCACACTCGGCGACTGGAACGTAGCCTCTGTGGTGAAAAATTTTTCACTATCATTCTCCCTACCGGCATAAGATCATGGGATCTTCTCATCCACAATCATTAAATGTTGGTGGTTTGATCGCGCACATTTTTTTGGATAATCCACATGCTCCAAATATTTGTTAGTACGATACCGTTCTTTGCCCTGATAGCGCTGGGCTTTGGAGCCGCACGGGTTGGTCTCTTCTCCAAGGAGGCGACTGTGCATTTAACCAAGTTCGTATTCTACTTTGCGCTCTCTGCCATGCTATTCAAGTTCTCTTCGAATTTGTCACTTAAAGAGATCCTCGAGTGGGATTTCATGGCTGCCTATTTATTGGGATCAATGGTCGTCTATGTGACCTCCTCATCGATAGCACGGTTCCGGGGCCAGTCATTTAATATTGCGGTCATAGAGGCCCAGTGCTCTGTGATTGGAAACATGGGCTGGATGGGGCTCGCGATGATTCCCATACTTCTGGGTGAGCAATCGATCAGCTATGTGATCATGGTGCTGATCGTTGACCTCATGGTCTTCGGACCATTGATCGTGATCTTACTGATTGGATATCGAGAGGGACGGTTCCGTCCACAGGTACTCCAAACAGTCGGTATCGGTCTAATAAAAAATCCTCTCGTTGTATCGATCTCGACAGGGCTTGCCTGGGCCGCTTTTGAGATCCCAGTACCCGATCTACTCAATAGCTTCATGACCATCCTCGGTGGGGCATCCACACCCGGGGCACTATTCGCTATCGGCGCCTCGATGGCTTTTGCAGCGAAAGGACAACTTTCCACGCCCATTTATCTGGCCACCAATAAGCTATTAATCCATCCTCTCGCCGTCGGTGTCGCGGCTGTTCTTATATTCGGCCTAGACCCTTTCGCAAGCGCCGTAATGATTTCGTGTGCCGCGATGCCGGTCGCAGGAAACGTCTACATGATAGCGAACCATTACGAGGTACCGAGTGAGCGAATTTCGATCGCAATCCTAGTATCAACCACGGTAAGTATCGTCTCGATATCTGTAATCGTTGGGCTGGTGACAGGCTTCCATACCTAAAATCCGTGAGCGTAATGCGTCATACTTTTGCCCGAACTAGTGCCCACCGTCCTCACTCACGTCGCAAGCGGTTGTTTTCATTGGAACGAAATCCTACGATTTGAACTACTAACTGAGACTTAGGTATGTCATGAGCAGCGAAACCATTGAACAGGAACGCGAAGACCTGCGCGTTGAAGAACTACTCAGCTACGAAATTATGGGCGCACCAGCAGAGTTTGCCTTTGATGACATTGTTGATTTTGCATCCGAGATCACTGCCTGCCCGGTGGCCTTTGTCCATTTTATTGATTCAGAAAGGCAATGGGCTATGGCGGCGGCTAACGTGCCCAGAGAGACATCAGAATGCCACAAAGAGGATAGCATTTGTAACGTCGTCATTCGTCAGAATGATGTGGTCGTGATCCCAGATACGCTCGAAGACGAGCGGTTTAAATATATTGCTTGCGTACGCGACACGCCCAATGTCCGTTTCTACATAGGAGCGCCACTGATAAATGCGAAAGGCTTCGCTCTGGGCACATTATGTTTGGTCGATTTCGAGCCAAGAACCGTGGATTACGAAAAAGTTGAGGCCATCAAAGTATTGGCTCGACAGGTTGTGGCCCACCTCGAGTTGAGAAAGCAGATCGGCCTAGCCGCTGAATCCCAACAACAGCTCAAGTCAGCACTCGATACCCTCCACAAGGAAAAAGAAAAATCTGAACAGTTCCTACAGAATGTGCTTCCCCTACAAATCGCTGACGAGTGGCTAAAACATGGCAAGGTAACTCCACGATACTGCCAAGATGTGACCGTTGGTTTCACAGACTTCGTCGGCTTCACCCAGGCCACTAGTGCCTCTGAGCCGGGTCACCTCGTCGCGACTCTTAATGAGTTCTTCTCGAGATTTGATGAGCTTTGTTCCAGTCTAGGGCTCGATAGACTAAAAACCATAGGCGATTCCTACATGTTCTGTTGTGGGGTCACCGAACGACAGCGAGCTCATGCTGCTTACGCGTGCCTGGGCGCATTACAATTCATGCGCGCGGTGTCTGAAGTTAATGATAGACGCCGACAAGATGGTCTTGATCCATGGGCGATGAGAGTCGGTCTCCATAGCGGTCCGGTAATGGCTGGAGTAGTCGGGGAAACCAGATTTAGCTATGACATCTGGGGAGACACAGTCAACGTCTCGTCAAGGCTCGAGCAGGCAAGCGATCCAAACCGCATAAATATTTCTGACGCAACACATCATCGGGTCAAGAATTTCTTTGAGTGCACTCCGAGAGGTCAAGTTGAAGCAAAGAATAAAGGAATGCTCGGTATGTATTGGTTGGATCGAATTAAGCCCCAATACTCGGCCGACGACAAAGGACTCGAACCGAATAGAAAGTTGTTGGCGATCTTTGGACTGAAATAATCAAGGGATCTCTGACGCTGTCTGACTTCCATCTGCATTGATCCCAGTCGCGGATGAACGTCTACAAAATAGCGAATAATTAACCGGCAAGAATCAACGTTTTTGGTAGTAATGTTAATCGTAACAGCAGTAGGTATCCGCTCTATTCTGTAATTTCGCAGCCGATAACAGACTTATAGACCTATGACCACCAAGACTTAGGTGTGGATCACTGGCGAGCAATGAAAAAAACCCGACTTGCGGTATCTGATAGAAGAAGGAGTACAACAGATCTAGATACCGCAAGTCGAGTCAGCAGGGCTAACCCTCGATAACACCGCAAGCTATTCGTGGCCCAGCCGCACCGGAGGGCTGGCTTTTATAATCGTCTCCCTTCGCGTGCAAGATTATTGACTTATTCAAGATGTCGTTATCACCGCCACCCAATGAAACCTTGGTATTCAGGATCTCTATCCGGAGCGAGCCGTTGTCTGGTACGTGAATGTTCGGATTCGTACCTGCGTGCCTGCCAACACCAAGTCCATGTTCGACACCCGCCGGGTTAAAATGACCTCCAGCGGCTTTGAAGTCAGGGGTACACGAGCCTTTCGCGTGGATATGAAACGCGTGCTCTCCCGGTGGAAGCCCTTGCAGTTGCGCATCCATTAAGACACCGCCGGGTACACTGTAAAATTCCACGACGCCGTGATTCTGTCCATCGCTACCCTTGATCATCGCCTTTACTTTGGCGTGCCCCCCGGCAAATGAGTTCCCGGCCACCAGGGCTGAACACAATAGAACTGTTCCGACAGACCGTATCACTTGACTGCTCACACTCATTTTAACTCTCCACACGTTACTTAATTAGGAACCGTGAAAGCTAACGATTCCAGTAACAGGCAGGTACATCGTTTGACCCAGATTAATTTCGTTCCCCAGCCAATGCATCCAAAATTGGACAATCGGGCAGATGATCGCCCTTACAACGTTCAACAAGGGATAACAGTTGATTTCGAAGAGAATTCAGTTCCTCGAGTTTTGTATCGAGCTCTCTTACCTTTTTGGAGGCAATGGTTTTCACGTCAGAACTCGAACGGTCCTCTCGATCATAGAGAGACAATAACTCGGAACAATCTTTTATACTGAAGTTAAACCGCCTGGCCTTCTTCAAAAATCGTAGCCGTACCAGATCTGTTTCCGTGAAAGACCTATAACCCGTAAACGGATCTCTTCGGGGATGGACCAGCCCCTCATCAGAATAAAATCGAATAGTTTTTGCGCTTAAGCCTGTCTGTCTTGAGGCCTCACCAATCAACATTAATCCAAGTCCCACTACCTTTTAGTTACCTGCTCAAAGCTTCACATTAAAAAGTCTTCCCATCCAGTAACTGGAAGGTCAATAAATCAGAAAATGAACAAAAAATTGTCCACAAATGTCAGCATGAAATAAGCGACAATAAAAAATACCCGACCCGCGATATCTTCGGAAAAAGGGTACTACAGACACAGATACCGCGAGCCGAGCAAGCAGGGCTTGATGCTGACCGCGCGAAAGCTTGATGCGCTCCGCCCGCTGAGACCGGGATTTGGACCTCATGTTCCTGTAAAGAAGTCTCGACGAAGCGCAGTGCTTTCTTAAATTTAGCCATTCTGTGTACGATAAAAAATATCTGGATTTGATTTTAACTCTAAATTTCAGACTAGTTTCTTATTAATAGTATTTATAAGTTTGCTTGGCTGAGCGATACTCAGGTACGTAACCCGATATAATTAGGAGAATGTCGATGAAAGATTATATGGTCGCACACACGTTTAAGTCTGAAGAGCACCGCACGAAGCATTTTGAGGCCTCAAGCCAGCTCACTCTGGAATACATGCGTGAGCACATGAAAAGTGACAGCGCGTCCTTCCAAATGAACTGGGGCAACCCAGACGAAATGGTCACTTATTGCTGGTGGAAGGCAGAAAGCCCAGCCGCAATATTATCTATGTTGGGCGAGATGGCTGAGCTCTATCATAACGATATCAAGGAGATGCCGATGGTGGCCAATGTCGCCGACTAGACCATCTCCTGACCAGAGGAAGCTCTAACGGGCTCAGAGTCACGTTGCATCCACGACATTGGTTCCAATTTTTTTCGCTGCACGTTCGTTTGGCGTAGCTTGGACAGCAGGGCCTGCATAGCGGGTTCTGCTTCTGCTATATAAGGTCTGAGGGCCTCGACAAACCTAGCGCTCGGTTGATGCCACTTTGCAGACCATCCTGCCATAGCAAATAACACCGGCATAAAGTCAATCCCGGACTCTGTCAAGTAATACAGTTTCTTTTGCTTGTGCTCATTCGTTGGAGAGAAGGTAATCAGACCAACATGCTCGAGACGTTTCAGCTTAGTTGCGAGAGAGCCCGAGGAGATACCCTCCAGGTTTTGCTTTAGAAGCTGATTAAATGTACGACGTTCGAGCAGGCCAATGTCTCTAAGAATGATTGGCATCCACTTGTCACATGCGAGTTCTGAGGCCAGCCCTATCGGGCAGACCGCCGTTGACCATTTCGACGAATCACTCATAATTACTCCTAACTCTGAACTAGTTCAAAAATAATATCGCTTATCGAGAAGACTTTCCAATTACCTTCGAAAAATTAATGAGGAGAGATTCAATGAAATTTATATTTTTAGGGACCATGAGTGCGGAGTCAGTGAGTAACATGCACACGACATCCCATGAAAAGAGACGAAAGATGGCAGATATCGTTGCCACGGGGGCGGGTGGCAATGTGTTAGACATGACGTTCTGTCAGGGAATCTATGACATGGTGGCAGTCATGGATCTGCCGGATGCGTCTTCAGCGATTGGAGCGAAGGCCGCGGTGCTAGCGAGTGGCGCATATTCCACGGTCGATATTTTGAGTGAATTTGACCTTGACCGCGCGGGTAAGGTTCAAGAACAAGTAGCCCTAGGATATAAAGGTATGGGTCGGGAATAAAGGAGACATCACCGAGCAAGGAGTTATACCTCTAAACGAAGCTATAAACATCGTAAGGCGGTTTAGAGAGATATGTAGGGACACTAAATTACCGAAGTATCTTGCTGAGGAATTTCTTGGTGCGAGGGTTATCAGGACGCTCGAAGAATCCAACCGGATCTCTGTCCTCCACTAAAGCCCCCTCGTCCATGAAAATAATCCGATGAGCAACCTCCCGAGCGAAACCAAGCTCGTGTGTCACGCAAATCATGCTCATACCGTCCTCGGCGAGACTTACCATCGTTTCTAATACCTCTGAGATCATTTCCGGGTCGAGCGCCGAGGTAGGTTCGTCGAAAAGCATTAACTGTGGTTCCAAGCAAAGGGCCCTGGCGATAGCGACACGTTGCTGTTGTCCGCCCGACAATTGGGCTGGTCGTTTAGTAGCCTGGTCCGCTATCCGGACCCTGCTGAGGTATTGCATGGCCTTTTCGTCTGCCTGAGATTGAGTCAGACCCAGCTCCTCAGTCAACGCTAGCGTACAGTTTTCGAGCGCAGAAAGATGCGGGAACAAGTTAAACTGCTGGAAAACCATCCCCACCACTGAACGTATCTTGGCGACACTTTCCGATCGTTTAGTCAGCTCTATACCATTCACCACGATTGATCCAGCGTCACACATTTCGAGACCATTGATACAACGGATCAGCGTCGATTTCCCTGATCCCGAGGGACCACAAATAACGACTCGCTCCCCCTGTTCGACAGAAAAATCCAGGTCCCTCAATGCGTGATAATCGCCGTACCACTTTTGCACGGCTTCCATCGAAACAATCGGCAAACTATCTTCCTTAATTTGTAAGACCAGCGCGTGAGAGACATCGGTCCCTCACGCACCACCCTATTACAGAGACGGGAGTGGCGGAAGGTTCTGTCCTAACCACTTCTGAGAGATTTTATTGAGATCTCCACCCAACTTTTTGTGAAGGATAAATACATTTACCCAACGAAGTAAGTCCTCGTTACCCTTTTTCACGCCAATGAAGCATGGGCTATCTTTGACGATCAATTTACGCTCAAGATCAAGCGATGGGTCCTTGGCTGTCAGGGAGGCGGCGGCTGTGTTACCAGTCACTAGTACCTCGACCTGCTTCGATGTAAAAGCGGATAGAGTGGCCGCGTTGTCGCCAAACCGGACGATTTTTGTGCCCTCTGGGGCCATACTTGTAAGTTCTAGATCCTCAAGGCTTCCAGATGTCACCCCAACAGTTTTACCTTTCAGGTCAGCGGCGCCATTAATGGTCACTGTCGATGGTGCGAAAATTCCAGAATAGAACGGCGCATATGCACTAGAGAAATTGATCGATTTCGCACGCGAGGGGTTGGCGCCCATTGTCGAAATAACAAGATCGACTCGATCGGTCTCAAGGAACGGTATCCGCTGCTTTGAAACAACCGGGACAAGCTCGAGCTCAACGCCCAGATCCTTCGCGATAAGCTTCGCGACGTCGACGTCGTAGCCCTCGTGATCTCCTGTCGCTCCTACAGACCCAAACGGTGCGAAGGCTTCAGGCACAGCAATTTTTACCTTGCCAGAGCTCAGAATGTCACTGAGGTCAGCAAGAGCTGAGGTGCTGACCAGGGCCGTAGCCAAAAGGCCCGACCGGATAATTGAATACAAATTTTTCATAGAAGTTTCCTCTTTTAGAATTTACTGGCCTCGGGCCAGGGCTTTTTGTTCCAGCTGCCGAGCGAAGAGCGCCAGTGGATAACAAAGACAAAAATAAAGAACCGCCATAATTGGAAAAATGATGAATGGCTCTGAACCATCGACAGGGGCATTCGCCCATCGTTTACCGACCAACATCAAATCTTGAAACCCGATTATGTAGGCAAGCGAGGTTCCTTTGATAATCTGGACAAGGAATCCAATCGTTGGCGCCAGTCCGAACTTGATCGCCTGCGGAATGATGATTCGCCGCAACATTACGACGTATCTCAAGTTAAGCGCGTCACCGGCCTCCCACTGACCCGTCTCTACCGCGCCGATCGCGCCACGCCACACCTCGGCAAGATAAGCCGACGTAAAAATCGTGAGCGCCACAGATGCTGCTGTCCAGGGAGATATCTGGAACTGAAATAAATGAGGAAAGCCGAGCCCACACAGAAATAACAACATGAGCAACGGGGTCGACTGGAACAACCATATGTATCCGGTAGCCGCTGATCGGATCGGTCTGTAGGGCGCGATCCTCGCCAAGGTGATGAAGATAGCAGCTATCCCCCCGCCGATGAACGCGATCAGAGACAGATAAACAGTAAACTGTGCCGCGAAGACCAGCTGAAAAATGATCGTACCGAGAGGTGCCCCTATTAGATCGATTAGTACTTCTTTCAATCGGAAACCCTCTTTCCGATTGTTGAACTAAACCATAGTTGAAGGGTACTCTTAAGCATCAACGATATCACTATGTAGAGACCCGTAAGGGTGATAAACACCTCAAACGACCTGAAGGTTCGGCTGTCGATAAATACCCCTGCATGAGTCAGGTCAGGGACGCCAATCTCAGAAATCAGGCCGGTTGTTAAGAATAGAAATATGAACTGACTACTCAACGATGGAAACATCGTGACAACGGTTTGTGGTAGGACGATATGCCTGAATATCGTTTTCTTCGACAGGTTCAGTGCCGCCGCGGCCTCTTGTTGGCCAACCGGTATCGATGCGAAACCGCTCCGAAAGATTTCCGCAAAATAGCCAGAAAAGTTTATGGTCAGAGCGAGAAGAGCGTGGGCCCAGAAAGGCCATATGTAACCAAATGCCGCGGGCAACCCGAAGGCGATAAAAAATAATTGCACTATTAGGGGGGTATTCCGAATGAAGTCTACATAGGCGGCCGCAAACCGATCCAAGATCGGCACTTGCCAATACCTTACCGATGCCAGTACCAGCGCTAGCGCTACCCCTAAAAGACCGGCCGCGATCGTAAGCCCCGCGGAGATCAAAATCCCGTCGAAGAGCAGCCCTAGATATTCACTAGACCGATAAATTTCAAAGAACCGTAGGTTATCCATTAGGCTCACTATTTACTTGTTGCTACTACGTAGCCAAAACCATGCCACCCCCTTGGACCTATTATTTGATTCCAATTTGAGAAAATTAGCACCGTTTTGGTGCAATTGTCCGCAAATGTCAAACCAAAAAAGTGCAAATGCGGCTAGTTTTGAATGAAGTAAATGAAGACCAATTGCCATAACTCAGAATCCGAAAGACAATCTGCGGCGAGACCGTGATTCTTGACATTTCTTCTGTGTCACTGTCAGCTACAAACTGATGAAAGTACACAGC
>CAJWIY010000028.1 GCA_913042205.1 uncultured Gammaproteobacteria bacterium | reverse complement strand
ACAGGACTCGATTTGGTTACTTACCGTCAACGCATGCATTGTCTGTTCAGTCTCGTTTATGCTGATAACTATTGCCCCTAAATATCTGCCTGCGCCGGAAGTGGGACTTTATCTCCTGCTCGAGACACTGATTGGACCGATCATCGTTTGGATTCTGGTAGGCGAAGTTCCGAGGCGAAATGATTTCATTGGGGGCGCGTTATTACTGGCTGCGTTGGTTGGTCTTTTTACCTACCGGATTCGTTTCGCCAATACGGTGACAGATCGGCAACATGGTTAGTCTAATTGCAGATGCGGTGTTGCCTATCGCGTGGATTTTGGGTCTTGGTTTTGCGATCAAGCGTTTCTCGAACGTAGACGAGTCTTTCTGGCGTGGCCTTGAGTGGGTCTCCTATTGGGTCCTGATGCCAAGCCTTTTGATCGAGGTCATCGTTCGGGCGCCCGATATTTCTGTCCCGTGGGGGCCTCTGATCGGTTCCATTTATTCGACGCTAGGGATCATCACACTGTTTGCAATTCTTGCGTGGCGGATTGGGCTGTTTGGGCCGAGTTACGCCTCATTTACATCGGTGTACCAAGGAATTGTCCGTTTCAATACATTTATATCACTCGCATTAGCGGCTGGTCTTCGTCCTGATTTGTTGCCACACGTAGCGATCGCAGCTGCGATCATCATCGTTATCATCAACATAGCCTGTGTCTCGGTTATGACCGCTAAACATTCAGGATTTGATTTGGCTCACGTGGTTCGCGAACTGTTGAAAAATCCCTTGATCTTGGCGTGCGTGATTGGAGGGATGGGCCGCTCGTTGGAATTCGCTGATGCATTCCCAATTTCTGGGTTGGCCCTTATTGGGCAGGCCGCACTTCCAATGGGGGTGCTGTGTTTGGGGGCAGGGCTCCAGTGGCAAGCGGTCAGGGCGGGTCTCGGATTGACATCGTTTTCGGTGGTAACGCAACTATTTTTGAAGCCATTAATATTCCTAGGCTTGGCGCTTTGGATGGGACTTACAGATGACTGGGTTCTCGTGGGGTTACTCCTGACTTGCGTATCAACAGCAGCATCGAGCTATATTTTAGCGAGGCAGTTGGGTGGAGATGCCCAATTAATGGCAGGGATTGTTGCAGTCCAGACAGTCCTGTCGATTGTATCGGTTCCGGTAGTGTTGTGGTTTGCGGATAGTATGAATTGGATCAGGCTCGCATGAACACATGCGATTTGGTGGTGATCGGGGGTGGAGTTGTTGGGCTGACGATCGCCCGCGAGTGGCTTCTTCGTTATCCGAAATCAAATGTTGTGGTATTGGAGAAGGAGCGGAATTCTGTGGCCCACGGGAGTGGTCGGAATTCGGGCGTCGTGCACTCGGGTATTTATTATGCAGAGGGCAGTCTAAGGGCCCAGCTATGCGTGTCCGGGTGTCAACTGATGCGCGATTATGTTTCCGAGCGAGGCCTCTGGATTGATCATTGTGGCAAATTGCTGGTGCCACCCTCGGAATCAGCGCTTGGGTCCATGCAAGTTCTTCTCGATCGTGGACGAGCCAATGGTGTAGAGATCCATCAACTGACGGGGAAAGAAGCACTGGAGCTCGAACCGAATGTTAATCCTCAGTTTGATCAGGCACTTTTTGTTCCAATCACCTCTGTGGTCGATCCGAGAGAGGTCGTGGAACGCATTAAAAAAGATGTCATCGAGGCCGGAGGAGTGATCCATTACAATGCATTTGCAGGCTCAATCGACTCAAAATGCGGGATAGTACGGACCTCGGTCGGCACATTTGAGTCGGCAACGGTCGTTAATGCGGCGGGACTGTTTGCTGACCAGGTCGCAAAACGCGCTGGCCTGGAAACACGATACAGCTTCCAGCCGTTCAAGGGTAAATATTGGAAGCACAAAAATACACACTTCAAAATGCAGCGTCTGGTGTATCCGGTTCCTGATCTCGATCTGCCCTTTCTGGGTGTACATACCGCCCACAATTCTCGCGGTGAGGTGTATTTTGGACCTAGCTCTACCCCGGTCATTGGTCGTGAGAATTATAAGGGATTTCAAGGCATATCTTGGTTGGATGGATTGAGCTTAAGCGCTTCCCTAGTTAAGAAATTTCTCCATAATACAAATGGTTTACGGACACTCGCTTTGCGTGAAATGAAGCTGGTACGGTTGAAGGGGGTCTGTAATGAAGTCTCGAAGATCATCTCGGGCGTAGAGCCTGATGATCTTGAGCGCAGTCTTGCAAAAGTGGGTATCCGGTCACAAATATTCGATGCGGACAGAAAGCACCTGGTAAACGATTTTGTTGTGCTGCAGGATGATAAAACCATTCATATATTGAACGCGATAAGCCCGGCATTTACAGCGAGCTTCGCGTTTGCCAGATACGTGCTTGACCGATAATGATAAATAAGGAACTAAAGTGGATTTAGGATTAGATGGCCGCACAGCGGTCGTGATGGGGGCCTCGCAGGGGCTTGGTGAGGCGACCGCAAGACAGCTCGCGGAGGAGGGTGCGCACGTGATCCTTGTCGCACGGCGTGAGGATGCCTTGAAGGAAGTACAGCAGAAAATTCAGGACGCCGGAGGGTCTGCTGATATCGCGTTATGTGACTTGTTTGATTCAGAGTCGAGGCAATCGTTGTGCAATCTGATAGAGAATCTGCCCAGGATCGACGTCTTAGTTGCCAACTCAGGGGGTCCGGCCCCAGGGATGGCGCCGGGGATCGCTCCGGATATCTGGACCAAGGAATTCGACGCGATGGTGCTCGGTCTCATTGAGATCATTGATACCTCCGTCGGGCGAATGAAGAGTACCGGATTTGGGCGGGTCCTCGTGATTGCGTCATCGGGCATCGTGACGCCGATTCCCAAGCTGGCGGTATCGAATACACTGCGTTCTGCCCTAGCGGGTTACGTCAAGACACTGTCCGAACAAATGGCCCCTCATGGTGTGACCTGCAACATGGTATTGCCAGGCAGAATTGATACACCGCGCACCAAGGCAATCGACTCGGGCGGGGCAAAGGCTGAGGGAGTCGAAGTCGACGAGATACGGTCTCGATCGTGGGCAGCGATACCGATGGGCCGCTACGGGACACCTGAAGAGTTTGCATCGATGGTTGTTTTTTTGGCGAGCGTGAGAGCGAGTTACGTCACGGGCACACAGGCGCGGGTGGACGGTGGAGCCATGAAATCGGTGAATGTATGAGGACAGAGGGCTGGATATTGCGATGTCACTGTGCCTATCATTTAGAAACGTTTGCATGATGGATCATCAATTATGAACCCAATTAGGAGGTATTGGTCGGCAAGTTACTTCTTACCAGTACAGAAGGGTTACTCGATTAATAAATAAAACGGAGACAAATAATGAAACGTCGTTCATTACTCACACTTGGAGCCGCTGTGGCTGCCAGCTCGCTTATGATGTCTGGTACGGCTGCCGCCAATGCTAAAGACTACGTACTAAACACTGCGTCCACTGGCGGTACATACCATCCTGTTGGTACAGCAATTGCGACACTCTCGAAAGTGAAGCTGTTGCCAAAGAAAAAGTTTAGCCTGACTGCGGTTAACTCGGCTGGCTCTGGGGCTAACGTTCAGGCACTAGGAGCCGGCACAGCTGACTTTGCGATTCTTCAGGGCCTTTTCGGTTCATACGCCGCAACGGGAACAGGGCCGGTCTCAGCCCCCCAGAAAAATCTGCGTTCGGTGACAATGCTTTGGCAGAATGTAGAGCAGTTCGTTGTCGCGAATAGCGCGGTAAAAAACGGAACAGCGTCTGATCTTTTAAGCCTAAAGGGTAAGGCTGCTGGTATGGGGAAACAGAACTCAGGGACGATTGGTTCCAATAGGGTTTTGCTTTCTGGCCTGGGGCTCGATATGGATAAGGATTTCAAGCTCATGCATGCTGGCTATACGCCAACAGCGGACGCGCTAGCTAACGGTCAAATCGTGGCTGCAGGGATCCCATCTGGGCCACCAACCAGCGCCATCACCAAGCTAATGGCAGGGAACACAGGAAAATTCACCATCTTGAACATTACCCCAGACGAGGCGAAGAAGATGGACGGGGGGCGGCTCCTCTGGACACCGTACACGCTGAAGGCTGGAACTTATCCAGGCCAGACGAAAGACGTCCAGACTGTTGCTCAGCCAAATTTTCTGGCTGTCAATGCCAACGTAGACGATAATCACGTGTATCTTCTGACCAAGACCATGTATGAAAATCTTCCATTCCTGCAAGCTATTCACCCAGCGACAAAGGTGATGGCCGTTGAGAAGGCGATGAATGGATTACCTGTGCCTCTGCATCCAGGTGCCGCCAAGTACTACAAAGAAGTAGGGCTTAAGATCCCATCGCATTTGGTCGCCAAGTAGAGCGAAACCGAGAAGAGACCAGCATGGCCTGGTCTCTTCTTTGCATTTCCAGTTGCGACTAACCAGGAGGCGAAAATGACACGTGAACATTGGTTGTCATTTGATGAACCGCCCCCAGATCACACAGTCCTGAGACAGCTACTTGTTTGTTTCGCTGTGTGCTTCGCCGTCTGGCACGTGGTCACCAATCTTCTAATCAATGAGCCTCCTATCTGGCAGAACGCCATACACTTCGGTGGCTTCGCTTTCCTTGCCAGCGTCATTTTTCCCGCGAAAATTTTTGGTCGGTCATCTTTGGCGCTAGACGTCTTCTACGGTGTAGTGGTGGCACTGGCGGCATGCTGGGTGGTGGCGGCGGAGTCAAGAATTTACGAGGATACCTTGGCTATCACAGGTCAGTCTTGGCAGTTCAATGTGGTCGATTGGTTCGCTGGAATTGTGCTGATATTTGCGGCGTTCGACTTTTCGAGACGGGTATCGGGTTGGGTAATCCCGGCCCTAATTGTGTTAGCGATTTCATACATTTTGTTTTTAGGGGAATATCTGCCGGGGGTTTTCCGCACCGCGAGCCTTCCCCTGGACGATATCTTATTCCGTACGATTTACAACGATGAGGGCCTGTTCGGAATTCTGGCGAATATTTCTTCGTCAAACATTGCTCTGTTTATGATTTTTGGGGGCTTCCTTGTGGTCTCTGGGGCCAGTGATTTTGTGATCGAAATATCTAAAGTGGTTGCTGGAAGAATCAGGGGCGGTGCTGCTTTTGTTGCGGTCCTCTCGTCTGCTTTGACTGGAACGATAAGTGGGTCAGCTGTTGCAAACACGGCGTCTACGGGTGTCATCACAATACCCCTAATGAAAGCCAGTGGCTTCCGGGGACGATTCGCGGCAGGGATTGAGGCGGCCTCCTCGACAGGGGGACAGGTGATGCCACCGATCATGGGAGCTGGGGCCTTTGTCATGGCGAGCTACACCTCTATTCCTTACGCGACGATCGTTGCAGTTTCGGTGATTCCTGCGTTTCTTTATTTCTTGTCAGTCGCGTTTGTGGTGCGTATTGAGGCAGTCAAGCATCGGGTCGGTGAGGGTGTAGACATGTCGATAAGTCGCGCAAAAATTTACGCAGGCGGTCTAACTTTTGTGATGCCCTTAGGTGTGATGATTTATTTGTTGATGGCGGGAGTAACTCCCTCGTTTGCCGCTTCTGGCGCGATCGGTGTCCTGGTTGTCGCCTCATGGATCTCTTGGTTAATTGGTCAAGCTGTCGGTTCGCGGGATATGCAAACCAACGTGATGAACATCAAAAGAATCTGCGAGGCATGCTTGTTTGGTGTAAGGGGAGGCATACTGACCGCCATTCTGATGGTCTCGATAGGCGTAATCAACAACGCTATTGTGACAAGCGGTATCGGTAATGGTTTTTCTTTGATGATTGCGCAGTGGTCGCAGGGATCCCTCGTGATTGCCATCTTGCTGATAGGATTGGCGTCCCTCGTTCTGGGGATGGGTCTTCCAGTTACCGCGGCCTATATCATCATGGCCATACTCTGCGCGCCAGCACTGGCTGGGATTCTGGCTGATACCATGATTGTCCAGCAGCTCATGGTTGGTCTGACTGATCCCGCACAGTCGGCATTGTTCATGCTGGTGGACAGCCCGTATGTGGCAAAGGTGGCAACAGGCATGACGGAGCAAGAGGCGTGGAGTTTGGTTGCAGCAATACCATTTGAGGTAGCTATGACGCTGAGACCGGTACTGGTAGATGTCGAGTCGTTGACCGCGTTTTTATTGATCGCTCACTTGATCATTTTTTGGTTGAGCCAGGACAGTAACGTGACGCCGCCAGTCTGCTTAGCAGCGTTCACGGCCGCTGGTATTGCGAAGTCTCCCCCGATGGCTTCAGGTTTCCACGCGTGGAAGGCAGCTAAGGGTCTGTACATAGTCCCATTACTGTTTGCTTATACCCCTTTGATTACTGGATCTATCGATGAGATGTTGCGGCTCGCGTTGTTTTCGCTATTCGGTATATACGCTATTAACGCAATGATCTCGGGATTTGCCGAAGGGCCTTTGGCGGTATGGCATTGGTTCCTCCTCATTGGTGGAGCAGTGTTTTGCTTCATACCACTCGACTGGTTAATGAATCTCGCCGGTGCCCTTTCTGTTTTGTTGGTTATCTTTTTGACGCATAAACAGAATCAATTCTTCAACCCATCTTCGATACCTTAGTGTGTTCTGTGGTTTAATCAGAGCACCAGACAATTTGTGGGGTATTCAATGCGTTTTTTTTCTCTCATATGCGCGTCTATTCTGATGGGCGACTGCGTGTCAATTTTCTGACTCGTTGCTGATGAATAACGATCCACATCGAATTCGACTTGAAGCGAATAGGGAGCTCCACGCGCGACCATTTCCGGTGCTCAGGGCTGGTTGTCACCTGGTACATATCTGCGTTCGGGTATCCCCAACCTCTAGGGAGCGTGTTCGTGCCTGGATAAAGGAAAAAATGGTCGATTTTCCTGATGACTTCAAGGGTCATTGGGAGACCGAAGCAAATCATTCCTGGGTAAGGATCGAACGGCATACTGAATTTGTTTCTATTACCCAAACCGTTTCCAGCGGTCACGATTCTTGGGATGTTCTTGATAAAGCATGGATAGATGAATCACCCGAAGACATACTGGTTCTCACTGAATTGCGTTCGGGCATCGATCTGGAACTTCCAGATCATTATGATGCGGTAAGTGATATGCGGGATGGTGTGGTGACTGCTGCTGTGCGTTTTGAACCCGATGAAAACGGGCTAAGTGCGTGGTGGGTTTCATTTGCAGACGATCCAGGGGGAGAGTCTGCGGGCCGACTCTTGCAGATGGTCTTGGAAATAGAAACTTACCGAACACTCGCGGTTATGGGAATGGATGGCATTCGGGCTGCTCACCCAACTCTGCAACGGGTCGCGAATGAATTGCCCAACGGCGACTCGGGTGATTCAGACCACTCCGATATGATGAAAACACTTTCAATTTTGTCTGATCAAGAAAGTGAATTACATGAAATTTGGGAGAATTTGGCGTGGCGGATCGGAGCCAATAAGGCCTACCACGATTTGGTATTTGAACGGCTCGTCCAGTTACGTGCGCATGGAAGAGATGAATCAGTCGGTATAAGGCACTTCCTTAGAAGACGTCTGACTCCTGCCATAGCGACGGCGGACACTGTTATGCGTCGTCGCTCCGAGCTTGCCGATCAGATCGATGACCGAGCGCAACTGTTGCGAACGCAGCTACAGTTGAACCTGCAGAGCCAAACGCGTGATTTGTTAGCTAGCTTGGACAAAAGCGCGGTCCGACAGCTTCGATTGCAATCAGCAGTCGAAGGTTTGTCGACCGTCGCAATTGCGTATTACGCCGTGGGCTTAATCTCTCCCACAATAGAGCCTTTCGTTGATCCGCAATACAAGGAATGGGTCAAGGCCGTTATTGCTCCCGTTGTGATAGGTGTTGTTTGGATAACTATGGTCCGGATCAGGAACAGATTCAAACGTAACCCCTAATTATTGCCTTTTTGCGAATGCAACTGAAAAGTAAAGAGGTGTATCGACTGATTGGTCACCTGAGAGGTAGAACTAGTTGTGGCGGCTTGATGGGGGTGATCACTAGTCCACCATCAAGTTCTGAACAAAGGTTGGTAAACCAAATGCTCCCAGATGCACCTCTGGTGAGTAGTATCGAATTTCACATATTTCCTTCGCACGCCTCTCGAGCTGAGTACGGGATGGCTGAGTGATCTCAGATTTACTGGCGAAGCCCATGGCCATTGCACCACCAACGTACGTTGGGACAGGAGTCAAATAAAATGATCGCGTTCTGAAGAAAGGTCTCCAACGTCGATAGGTACTAGTGACTTCATTGCCTTGCATAAAAGGAACGCCATTTTGTGTGACCAATATCCCATACTCAGCCAAAGCGTCGGCACACCCTTGGTAGAATCCAGACTCAAAAAGTACCTCGCCGGGGCCGATTGGGTCTGTCGAGTCCGTGATAATGACGTCGAAGCTCTTTTCGTTATTCGCTATAAAAGCAGCACCGTCACTAATGACAAGATTAAGGCGGGGATCATCAAACGCACCTTTTGAGTGATTTGGGAAATATTCAATACACATGTCAATGACGGCTCTATCGATTTCGACCTGAGTTACTGACTCGACTGATTTGTGTTTCAGGACCTCACGTAAGATTCCGCCATCGCCACCGCCAATGATCAGAATATGCTTAGCATTTAGATGTGTGTTCATTGGCAC
The DNA here is from genome assembly GCA_913042205.1 of uncultured Gammaproteobacteria bacterium. GTDB lineage: Bacteria > Pseudomonadota > Gammaproteobacteria > Pseudomonadales > Litorivicinaceae > HIMB30. Next base: position 15,608 of record CAJWIY010000028.1, on the reverse strand, counting down.
GTGTACCATCATCTCGTGGTACACAAACTCATCTGCTTCAGTTGTTTGTATAACTCCGTCCAGAGCCATCACACGGCCGAGTCTCGGGTTATCAAAAATAATTAGGTGCTGGTGTCCGGTCTCCGCCTCAAACAGGATTTGGTCCTGCTCGAAGTTTTGCCCCCATTCTGAGTAAAGAGTCTCTTGGAAACGCATTAGCGAATTCTTCCGCGACGCTCTTCAATTACCTCTGACCGCTTCGGCTGAAAATAGCGGCTTAATATCTCAACGGCCTTGTGAGGATTTGAGTCACCACACATGAATACATCGAATGCGGCATAGTTCTTCTCGGGCCAGGTGTGGACCGATATGTGGGATTCTGCAAGTAGAGCTACGCCGCTAATCCCACCGTTGGGAGTGAAGTGATGTAGGTGAATGTGAAGAAGCGTAGCATTACATTCGTCTATGCAGGCGCGCATCGCTGCTTCCATGCGTTCTAAGCTATCGAGATTCGTTGCTTCCCAGAGATCGATAATGAGGTGTGTGCCGGCGAATATTTCGCCGTCTCGTGACATGAAGTGATCGAGTGACTGATCACGATTTTCAATTTGGTCATGTTGTGGCCAGTTGTTCGTGGCAACTGCGGTCAAGGTCGTGCTCAATTCAGGTGATACCCCCTAGATCCTTTTGGATGTAGTACTGATGCGATACGCCCAGCTCTCCGGAGTATCGCGCGTTTAGAAGAGCATAAATCCTCGTGTTAACAGCTCAATCAGCGCGCAGTGTAGTTATTTTTTTCTCAGGTGCAAGGAAAAAATCCCGATAGCAAATTGGTATAATGTTGGCTAATTAGATGGATAGTGGCTGGTAGAAATCTAGATCATTTGGTCTTTTTGAGCAGTATTTCAGAATTAAGGCTTGCGCTACAGAGATTATTTCAGTCTTGTCTGTTTTTATTTTAAGAGTCGATACGTCAACCACTGATGGAAAACGCATTCGATATTGTTCGATCGCTTTTTTCGTCATGAAGACAGAGCCAATGAGCACAAAAACTATATTCATTGCCACCGATGGCCAAACTGCAGAGTGTGAACTTGATACTGCGATCATCATGCAACTGATGACCGATGTGCCGTGAAATAAATAGCTCGTGCCGCCGATCCAACCGCGCATTAAGCTGAGATATGCTGCGAGGTAGACGATGCCTCCAACAAATCCTAGTCCGAGCATGATTGCGTCGAGCACCAGAATGTATTCCTCACGTTGTGTAATGAACGCCGATATTTTTTTGATTTTTCCTGGTATCGCAATAGAAAAAATCTTCGTCTTTTTAGAGGCTTATATACTTTTCTCGCAAGGCAAAATTTTTGTTATCTAAAGAGTTTTACGGGTTTAAGTCGGTGTTAATGTCACAATACTTGGAGTTCGAGCGACAGTTTGTTGGACCTAAACATTTGTACCCGAAGGATCTCTGGTTTCTCGGAATGAAGCGTAGCTACGCAAGTCGGTAGGGGCGAACGATAAAATGTGGAATGTTATTGAAATCATGTGCCCATATTGTGGCGAATTTCAACAGACAGATGTTGATATAAGCGCTGGAAGTCAGGACTATTGGCAGGATTGCCAAGTATGTTGTTGCCCCATTCTTTTTGAGCTCTCTGTCGATGCCAGTCATCAGTTTCAGGTTAATGTGCGAAGAGATGACGAGTAGCCAATGAGTTTGAATGCCTAGCTTGGTCGCGTTTTAACGTTGAGTTACCTTTGCCCTAGACAAAATTCGAGTCTGTGGTTTGAGAAGGCCGAGAAAACATTTTAACATTTTTCCTGTGTTTCGTTTCGGTGGTGTGTTTTGTCACCGTCTATTAAGCTGCAAACACACGGCTCCAGAGTTTAAAATCAGTGAGGTTTGCAAGTTCCTCAGGGGTAATAACCATCCAACCGTTGAGAACACCTGCGGGGATATATAGACAGGGTGACTCCAAACATCGAGAATCAATAGCCGTTTCGAGCAAGTGTGGTAGGCCAAAGGGTGGCATCCATTCGGCGGAGTAGCCGGTAAGCAGATAAACCTGCGTTGGATTTGCGGCACGTTCACTACTCAAAAGTTCTGGTATCTGATTACGTGAGTGCACAGACAACCGCGGAGCTTTATTTGCGTGCAGGATTAATGTTGTCGTAATTATTTCTTCTTCACGACACCCGAGCGAAAGACCCAAATGCTCAGCGCTTGATGTAATTTCATATACCTTGGCATTACTTCCAACGCGCTCGAGGAACTCAAGTAGCCCAGGTGGTGGGGTTAGTATCTTCAATACAGTACCATTGTAGAACCTAACGCACGTACGATACCACAAAGGTAGCAGATTTTAGGTTTGCGGAGAAATTTGGTCTATTGCCGCAGAGGGTCGCTCTGCTGGTAAAGCGCCAACTGTCGAAGAGGATTCGCGTAAATCTCTAATAATTTATTCCGATATTTTTCTGGTGTCCCAGACACAAGCGACTGAAATCGCTCCTTTACGTCAGGCAGCAAGTCGTCAGGAAAATCATGTTGTTTTAGGATCGCTTCGGCGCAGCGTCCGGTGTCAAAGACTCGTTGACCGATGATAATTTGATGATCAATCAGCATGGCTAACTCTTGAGGATTGTCTGGCGCCTCGGAAAGTGGCTTAGCGAAGTGTAAGTGAACACGGCCTTTCCAGCCTGTAATTCCCTCAGCGATAGAGGTTACGTCTTCATTAGGTTGTTTAGTGTATTCGCCATCACGTTCCGTTATGGCCAATTCGCGCGCTTTCATTGGGGCGCACGGATCAAACTCATAGGATATAGAAACAGGGACTATCCGAAGTGCTTCCGCAGATCGTTGAAATGATTCTTTGCGTGATTTGCCAGCCATGGCCAGCATTTTGAGAATTGCGGGATCTGTTCGATCAATTCCATTTTTGGCTCGGCCTTCCCGGTGCGCGATCCAAATCGAATGATTTTCTTCAATAGAATTTCTAATATAGTTTGAAAGTGCAGAATAGGTTTGTAGCATCTCTCGTGGTCCGGAAATATTCCGTTTGACGATAAAGCTCTTATTCAATCGCATCAGGTCAGCAACAAATGGCTTTTTGACTAAATTATCACCAATTGCGATACGGACCGTTTGGAAACCACCTTTATGCAGGGCCCAATTAACAAATGTTGGATCCATGGCAATGTCCCGGTGGTTACTTAAAAAAACATGAGACTGATTAGGATCTAGATTATCGAGTCCTGATACGGTGAAGGCTTCGGTGGTATTGGATAAAACCTTCGCAAGTATCGGTTCAATCTCCATCTGGAAATCGTGGATTGAATGTATATTTTTCGCTCGGGACTTAACGAATGAACGAATTTTTGGTTTGAGAATTAGACTAAGCAACGAATACCAACCCTTGAATTTCAATTGACCTATGGCTTCAATGAAGCTGTCATCGTTGATAAGCCTATTAATGATATGGGGGACATCCTTGTCCTCGTATGGCGCAATATCGGAAATTTCGGTCATTCGTAATCCTTTTTGCAAAGGGTGATTATAACGAGAAGAGAACAACACAATGCAATCAGAAGGAATATTTTCTGATCTTCCGGGTGCATGGCGAACGTTTCTAGGAACAACTGAGCTAGATACGATTGCCATGACGTGCTCGGAACGATTAAGTACTGAAATGAGTTACCCACCTCGGGGGCAACGCTTCCGCGCCTTTGAGTTGTGCGCACCGGATTCATGTCGGGTAGTCATAGTTGGGCAGGATCCCTACCATGGACCTGGTCAGGCAACGGGGTTGGCATTTTCTGTGAACCAGTCAATGAAACCGCCCCCTTCTCTTCGAAATATCCTACAGGAGTGGCAGGTTGATCTAGGCATTTCGGCTATCCCGACCGGTGACCTGACGGCATGGGCACAACAGGGTGTTCTCTTGATTAATCGAGTACTGACGGTGTTGCCTGGCGTCGCTGGCAGTCATCGTAATCTTGGTTGGGAGTATTTTACCGACCTGATCATCAAACGACTTTCCGATGATTCAGTTTTCCGTATTTTTTGCTTATGGGGTAACGACGCCAGACAACTCACTTCTTTGATCAGTGCGGATAACGGGGTCATAGAGGCAGCGCATCCATCCCCGTTGTCTGCTCACCGAGGTTTCTTTGGATCTAAACCGTTTTCCTCAGTAAATCGATTGCTGAGAGAGCAGGGATTATCGGATCTTGACTGGTCGCTGCCCCTCAACTTGTCGGGTGATGGTAAAGGGCACACTGGTCAATTGTTCTGATTTTGAAGTGATTGGCGCCAAAACCAACGCAACCTGCTTTTTGTCGGTTTTGGCTGAATCAAAGACCGTGCAGTTCATGCCGTCAATCTCGATAATTTCACCTGGTACTGCAGTCGTATTTTTGTACCTAAAAAGATACTTCTTTGCCTGCCCCAAATGTTCTAGTCGCGCGATAACTTCTTGGCCAGTGTAGCAACCTTTATTAAAATTCACTCCACCAAGCATTTGGTAGTGCGCTTGTTGTGGAATGCAGAGTTCGCAGGATTGTTGTCGGACAAACCCGAGTCCAGCATGTAGTCGTTGTATGTCAGCCTCGGGATCATGCGCATGACCACCATCACCTATAATCCACTGGGTTTCGCCAACCTCTCCTGCCATGGTTGACTCATTAGTACACTCTACGTCACCGGGAGCAAGACGCGGGCTACAGATCAAAGAAGCCACCATGCTGGTCAAGGTTGCTTTTACTTTAGATAGCAACAGGAAAGGACGTAGCCGTTTCAACAAAATCTCAGCCTGATCGAGCGGTGTGATCAAGCTGATTATTCCTTGATGGTTGAGAAGTCGACCTGAGCCATACATTCTGCCTTTTGGATCACAAAATGCGACTAACAGTGCGTCCGCATCAGTCAGGCCGGTAACTGCTTGTGTGCACTGCCCTTGAAGGGCTTGAAGTGTCTTGTCGCCCTCAAACTGAATTAGGCAGAATGGAGAGGTCATTGTATGTCCTTGCGTGCTAATCTGATTATATACTGGAGGGAGTATGGACGATCGCACTGAATTCAATCGACTATTTTGGCATTCTAGACGCGGGATGTTGGAGATAGACGTTATGTTGATGCCTTTCACTCGCTATCACTACCAAAGTCTGTCGCCGTCCGATCAACTAGCATATCGCAGACTACTAGATTGTGAAGATCAGGATATTTGGGAATGGTTGCGCGGTTTTCAGCCTCCATCAGACGAATCACTTGCAACAATTGTCCTGAAGATTCGACGGGCCAGTGGTGATCTAGGTGTTACTTAGGCCGGTCCACGAGGGTGCCAGGCAGGACTATCGGAAGTAATGTAATGTAATTGAGAGCTCAGGAAGCATGATTTGAGACCATATTAGCGAGTGTGACACTTCAAATTTGGCAAAAGAAGGTCTTGCGCGTTTAAAAAGTGTTCAAAACTAGTGGCCGACATTCTGAACCGAGCTCTATGCATTCACCTGTTTCAGTAAAAGCTGATTAGCTCAATCAAAGGTCGCGATTTGGCATGAGAATTGTGTCCTTTGGATCAGTCGATAAATCAGAGTGATCGAGCGTGAAATGTAGACCTCGCGATTCTTTTCGTTTGAGAGCGCAGCGAATAATAAGCTCTGCCACTACAACCAAATTTCGCAATTCAATTAAATGAGTTGTCACACGATAGTTAGCATAAAAGTCCTGAATTTCCCGTGCCAACAGCTGAGACCGATTAAGAGCCCGTTGAAGCCGCTTGTCCGTCCGAACAATACCAACATAATTCCACATGAATCGGCGTATTTCAGCCCAGTTTTGGGCGATAACAACATCTTCATCGCTGTTAACCACTTGAGAAGCATCCCAAGGGATGAAGGTCGTATGCTCAAGGCCTGTCTGACTAGTTTGAGATATATGTTCGGCTGTAGCCCGACCGTAAACTATGCATTCTAGCAGTGAATTCGAGGCCATTCGATTCGCGCCGTGTAAACCAGTCGAACTTACCTCGCCGATGGCATACAAGCCTGGAAGATCGGTTTCTCCATGACTGTCGACTAAAACACCGCCACAGGTATAATGCGCGGCCGGTATGACGGGTATCCAATCGGTGGTCATATCGATATCTAATTCGATTAATCTTTGGTATATCGTCGGAAAGTGATCTTTGATGAATTGTGCGTCTCGGTGAGTGATGTCAAGAAACACATGATCCGCACCGATACGCTTTATTTCATGGTCAATCGCCCGGGCAACAATGTCCCTCGGCGCAAGTTCTGCTCGTGAATCAAATCGAGGCATGAAACGTGTCCCGTCAGGAAGTCGCAAGATTCCACCCTCGCCACGGACTGCCTCAGAAATCAAGAATGACTTGGCGTCAGGATGGAAAAGACACGTTGGATGGAATTGGTTGAATTCTAAATTCGCGACTCGACATCCAGCGCGCCACGCCATAGCAATACCGTCACCGCTAGCACCGTCAGGGTTTGATGTATATTTGTATACCTTGCTAGCGCCACCGGTGGCAAGGATAACGGCGTGTGCAAGAAATGTATCAACCTCACCGGTTTGGTTATTAAGTACGTAACAGCCACTTACACGTTGCGTCTTTGGGTCGAGTCCTCGGTTGTAGCAGAGATCTACCGCGATGAAGTTGTGATAGAAGGAAATGTTACTTGCACTAATTGCTTGTCTATCTAGTGCATGTTGTATGGCCCACCCGGTAGCGTCTGCGGCGTGTAAAATTCGTCGATACGAATGTCCACCTTCACGGGTAAGGTGGAACGATTCATCGGATTTGGTAAATGTGACCCCTTTTTTAATAAGCCAGTCAATTGCTCCACGCGCATTCGAGACAACATGCTCAACGATATCTCGATGACATAGACCTGCGCCTACAATTAGGGTGTCTTGAACGTGGCTTTCGACGGAGTCTTCATCATCGATCACTGCGGCTACGCCGCCCTGAGCCCACCGAGTTGATCCTCCACTGGGGTCTTTTGTAAGAATTGCTACAGAAAGGTGCTCGGGGACTGATAATGCAGCGGTTAATCCTGCGGCGCCTGCTCCTATGACCAGCACATCCACTTGATGGAGTTGTGGCTCACTATTCATGTTACTTGTCCTTTGATATAGCTCATGTCATTGTAGGTATCGGATTGTCTTATAAGTCGTATTTTAAGAATGGAATCACCGGTTCAAAAAGTAGAGGCGGAGAACGATCAATTACTGGTTGATCGCGCGCGTCTTGGTGATCGCCATGCTTTCGATCTTCTTGTCCTGAAATATCAATCACGATTATTGGCTGTGTCGACGAGGCTCGTATCGAACCAAAGTGATGCGTTGGATGTACTACAGGATACGTTCGTAAAAGCATTTCGTTCATTACACACCTTCCGTGGAGAAAGTGCATTTTATACTTGGCTTTATCGTATCGCGGTAAATACGGCGAAAAATCACCTCGCGTCAAAATCGAAGGAACCAAAAGCGATCCCTGTGGACGACGACGGGGCCGCGGATCTATCTTTGTTACACGATTTGAGCACGCCGGATGAAGAGGCAGGTGCTGAAGAATTACAGCGTGCAATTCTTCATGCTATTGAACAATTACCGCAAGATTTGAAACACGCCTTAACCCTTCGAGAACTTGAAGGGATGAGCTATGATGATATCGCTCTAGCAATGAGTTGTCCTATTGGCACCGTGCGTTCGCGGATATTTAGAGCGCGGGAGCATGTGGTTCAGGAGATTTGTCATAAATTCCCTGGAACTTTTTTTTAGTGAAGTTGTCCAACGGGAGTAATACAATGGATGTATGCATTGGAGTAGCTACTGAATGACAGAGACCTTACGTCAATCCTTATCAGCTCTTGTTGATCAGGAAGCAACGGAGTTTGAAGCGCGCAAGATACTCGACGCAGCCAAAACGCGCGGTGAGTTGAAGGGGTATTGGGGATCATGTCAGGCGATCAGTAGTACGATGCGCGGGGAAGTGGTGCTCCGTAATACCCTGCTCGACAGAATCAATGCGGAATTAGATGGCGTCACGGAAGCAAAGCCCATTGTAGATTGCGGCGACGAGGTGACTCAGCCACATGATACTGTACTTCCTGCGAGGGAGGCGTTGCCTAGCCGATTTGGGGATTTTGCCGGGCAGTTAGCGGTCGCCGCCTCAATTGCTTTTGCCATTGTAATTGGCATCAAAATTGTCGCGCCGGCAGATACACAACCGGCGGTCGCAGCCTCAGAGCCGCTAGAGATCATGAAGTTCCAGATGCCAGTGCAGAAAGAAACGGTATCTGTAGATGGTGTGAGTAGTTCAGTCGATGCAGTAGCGCGGCGCCCAGTTGCTAGGATCCTTACCGAACACGACATAAAACAGCTCGTGAGTAAACGGCTTAGCCCATATCTAATTCGCCATGCGGAGAACACAGCAGTGGTGAGCGGGACCTCCGTGTTGCCGCTTGCGCGTATTATGGGACGTGACGAGCCTATCCAGTAATGTTTCTTAGGCTCTTGGTTGCGGTTATTTGTTTAAGCAGCCCAACATTTCAATCTGCTCTCGCAATCAGTTCGGAACCAGCAAAAGAAATATTGCGCTCGATGGCGGTGGCGGTTCGTTCTCTATCTTATTCTGGGAAACTCGTTTATCAGCGCGCTGACGTATTGGCTAATTTGGCGTTTCAACACGATGTTATAAACGGTGAAGAAGTCGCCAGATTGCGCCGGCTTTCGGGTCAGCCGATGGAACGAGCGCAATCGGGTGATGCTTTGATTGAAGCTGTTCCGGGTCCTAACGTACTGAGACAAGGTTATCCCCTTCCCGGATTTATTAATCCAGAACCTCGTCAAATTTTCGAAGCTCCTTATCAAATAACACTTGGTGCTGTCGAACGGATTGCTGATCGATCAGCACAGCTTGTTCTTGTTGAGCCAATGGATGGACACAGGCACACATATAAGTTTTGGGTCGACGAAGAGACTTCTTTGTTACTTCGTTTGCAAACCTTGAATGCAGAAAACCAGACTTTAGAGCAATTTGAGTTTTCGGAGTTATCGGTCGGTCCACAGATCGTTGAAATCGCGGGGGGAGAGGAGTCGTTGCAAGTTAAGGTGTATCCGATTACTCAAACTGATTCAATTTTGCAGTTCTCCCCGGCGAGTTGGTTACCCGCAGGTTACCAGCTTGCATCAGCCTTACCACCTCGCGCTGGGAGTAATCGAGTATATACGCTCGTCTATACCGACGGTTTAGGAAGTTTTTCAATATTTCTTGAATTGACCAACACTCGCCCACAACCCGATATGCAGGCTATGCTAGGACCAACCGTGGCGCTTGCTAAAGATTATCCATTATCACGCGGAGCCTTGAGAGTAACGCTAGTGGGAGAAATTCCACAAAAAACTGGGAAGACAATCATTGAAGCGCTAGATGTTGATGGTTTGAAGGGACTGTTAAGTCTTGCCCAATGAGCTGTAATCGAATGGTGAAGGTTGTATCGGTGCACCGTGGATACCTAACGGTCCGCCCTCTTACGCAAGCTTTGTGCCCAGCGTGTGAGCAGTTAGGTCACTGTCGTTCGAATTGGCTTCGCCAAAAATCTCCGATACGGACCTTTGAAATTCCGATTAGCGATCCCATTTCTGTGAGTGTCGGGGAAACGGTTACACTCAGCTGTGATGAGCACCGCTTGAGCCAGCAAGTGTTTAAGATGTACGTCCCGATTTTTGTTGGTTTAAGTGTGCCTATTTTCGTCGGGCAATCGCAAGGTTGGAATGAAATGATTCAGGCAGGTGCCGCGGTGTTTGGTCTCAGCTTGGGTTGGGTAGTCAGTCGTCACTGGGCAAGAAACTTTGAAATAAGGGTCAATCGATGAAGGCAATATTGCAAATTGTGGCCGGTTTCATCATGGTATTCAGTGCTTACGTGCAAGCACAGTTACCAGAGTTCACGGATCTGGTAGACGAGGTTTCTCCGGCAGTCGTTAATATCTCCACTCGATCATCGCAGGTGACACCACGAAATCAGCAGATGCCTGATTTACAACAACTACCGCCATTGTTTCGAGAGTTTTTTGAACGTGGGGTGCCTATGCCGCCTCAGGAGCGTGAGGGCCGTTCTCTCGGTTCCGGATTTATTATTTCGAAAGATGGATATGTGCTGACCAACAATCACGTTGTCGAGGGTGCGGAAACCATCATTGTTAGGTTGAATGATCGTCGTGAATATATAGCAACACTTGTTGGTAGAGATCCGCGCTCAGATGTTGCTGTTCTAAAATTGGATGCCAATGACCTGCCCGTCGTCAAAATTGCTGACAGTGAATCAGTGAAACGTGGTCAGTGGGTGGTTGCGATCGGGTCTCCATTCGGTTTCGATTATAGCGTGACAGCCGGAATTGTAAGTGCGACTGGGCGAGCTTTGCCTGATGAGAGTTATGTTCCATTCATCCAAACCGACGTCGCCATCAACCCCGGAAACTCGGGAGGTCCGCTTTTCAATCTCGAGGGTGAGGTCGTTGGTATCAATTCTCAGATTTTTACTCGCTCCGGCGGCTTCATGGGTCTCTCATTTGCTATTCCCATGAATCTTGTGATGAGCGTTGCTGAGCAGATTAAAGAAGACGGTGTGGTGCGTCGGGGTTGGTTAGGGGTATTAATCCAAGAAGTGAATAGGGATCTCGCGCTCAGTTTTGGCCTTGAGCGGCCCATGGGAGCATTGATTGCGCAAGCATCAGAATCTGGTCCGGCTGGCAAGGCTGGGATACAGCCCGGCGATATAATTGTGCAATTCAATGGAAAAAACGTTGAGCGGTCTTCAGACCTTCCACCGATGGTCGGTCTTATTCGGCCGGGCTCTTCGGTCCCTGTCGAGATAGTACGACAGGGTGATCGGTTGACATTGGATGTTACAATTGAACTATTGCCCGATGCCGATCAAGTCGCACAAGGAATGTCTTCTCAACCGAAAGGGCTTCTCGGTATGGTTGTTGACGAGGTACCAGATTCTTTGAAATCGGAGAATAATTTGCCGGGCGGGATCTTGGTAAAGGAAGTCACTCAAAACCCTGCACTTAACGCGGGCCTGCGTGTTGGTGATATTATTACTCAGGTAGGTGGTCGTGAAATAAATAAGGTCTCGGATTTGCAGAGTTTGATGGATTCGTTACCGACTGATCGTCCGATTCCTGTGTTAGTTGTGCGAGGCGGTAACTCAACGTTTCTCACCCTGCGATTAGACGGGTAGACTGTCGCGGTTTTTTGCTAGGAGCAAAGGAGCTTTGGTAGCCCCGTCACACATTCGTAACTTTTCTATCATTGCTCACATCGACCATGGCAAATCAACTCTAGCTGATCGTTTTATTCAACTATGCGGCGGCTTGTCTGATCGTGAAATGGCTGCACAGGTTCTTGATTCAATGGATATCGAGCGTGAGCGAGGCATCACAATCAAAGCTCAAAGTGTTACCCTCAACTACACTGCCAAAGATGGTGATACCTACGAACTAAATTTTATTGACACGCCGGGTCACGTCGATTTTAGCTATGAGGTGTCACGTTCCTTGTACGCATGCGAGGGTGCATTACTAGTAGTTGACGCTGCGCAGGGTGTTGAGGCTCAGTCGGTAGCTAATTGCTACACTGCGATTGAGCAGGGACTTGAAGTAGTGCCTGTTCTTAACAAGATGGACCTGTCGCAAGCAGAGCCGGAGCGAGTGAAGGAGGAGATTGAAAACATTATAGGTATCGATGCGGCAGATGCCATTCCCTGTTCTGCGAAGAGTGGTATGGGGATAGCCGAGTTGCTCGAACAATTAATTGTTAAAATCCCAGCACCGACGGTCGACCGCTATCTACCTTCTCAGGCGTTGATTATTGATTCTTGGTTCGATAATTATCTTGGAGTTGTTTCGTTGGTTCGTGTGACTCAGGGATCCTTAAAAAAAGGGCAGAAGATCCGAGTAAAAAGTACTGGTCGTGATTGGCAGATTGACGACGTGGGAGTCTTTACGCCCAAACGGCAGTCGACTGGTGAACTTCATGCAGGTCAAGTCGGCTTCATGATTGCTGGCATCAAAGATATTCATGGTGCGCCTGTTGGCGATACCTTAGTGGATGCTAAACATCCGAATACCGACGTTTTACCGGGCTTTCAAAGGGTCAAGCCACAGGTCTATGCGGGGCTTTTCCCAGTATCTACGGATGACTTCGAGGATTTCCGAGAGGCATTAGAAAAGTTAACCTTAAATGATGCGAGTCTGATGTATGAGCCTGAAACCTCAGATGCTCTAGGGTTCGGATTCCGCTGTGGTTTTCTTGGCATGCTTCATATGGAGATTGTTCAAGAGCGGCTAGAGCGTGAGTATAACCTCGAATTGATTACGTCAGCTCCAACTGTAGTGTATGAGGTGATAACCAGCGACGGACAAACGTCATACGTTGATAACCCATCAAGGCTTCCGGATATTGGATCGATTGAAGAAATGCGAGAGCCCATCGTGGCAGCGACGATCCTTGTCCCAAATGAATATGTAGGTGCTGTGATTACTCTTTGCGTTGAAAAACGAGGTGTGCAGAAAGATTTGAAGTACATGGGAAGCCAAGTGCAAATAGATTTCGAATTACCCATGGCTGAAGTAGTTATGGACTTCTTTGATCGGTTAAAGTCCGCAACTCGAGGCTTTGGCTCGTTGGACTATGGCTTTGTTCGGTTTGAAAACTGTCCTCTGGTTCGGCTCGATATTCTGATTAACAGTGAGCGCGTGGATGCGCTGGCCGCTATAGTGCACAAGGACCATGCTCAGTCGAGAGGTCGTGAGTTGGCTGACAAGTTACGTGAGTTGATTCCTCGTCAGATGTTCGACGTTGCCATACAGGCAGCGATTGGTAGACATGTGATCGCGAGAACCACCGTGAAAGCATTGCGCAAAAATGTGACCGCAAAATGTTATGGTGGCGATGCGACGCGGAAGCGTAAGTTGTTAGAAAAGCAAAAAGCCGGAAAAAAACGAATGAAACAATTGGGTCGTGTGGAAATCCCGCAGGATGCATTCCTTGCAGTATTGAAGGTCGATTAAGAAATGGATTTCACACTTATCCTGGTTGTTGTAGTACTGATAACTGGCGTCATTCATGGTCTCGATATCGTTTACTTTAAAGGTAGACGTGAAGGCCGGGAACCAGGAATCATAATTGATTATAGTCGATCATTTTTTCCGGTTCTGTTTCTCGTTTTGGTGTTGCGTTCTTTTTTGTTTGAACCTTTTCAAATACCAAGTGGTTCGATGCTACCGACGTTAAAGATTGGTGATTTCATCTTGGTGAATAAATTTGATTATGGACTTCGTTTACCGGTACTAGGTAATACGGTCGTTGAATTAGGACAGCCCAAGCGCGGCGATGTCATGGTTTTCAAATATCCGGAAGACAATCGTATTAACTTTATAAAGCGTGTTGTTGGTGTTCCCGGAGATACGGTCGAATATCGGGATAAGGTTGTTTATGTTAACGGAAATGCTCAGACGCTGAGCACTTCACCCATCGATGAAAATGTAGCGATGCCTCCACTGACTGAAGAGGCTATCGAGAAATTGGGTGAGCGTGAGCATCGTATCTGGCGGAGACAGACACAAGGGCGCGATTTTGGCCCGATTCTGATCCCGGATAGTCAGTATTTCGTGATGGGCGATAACCGGGACAATTCAAACGATAGCCGCGTTTGGGGCTTCGTCGACGACTCTTTGATAGTGGGTCGTGCCTTTGCTGTTTGGATGCACTGGGAGGCGTTACTCTCTATCCCATCCTTGAGCGATGTTCGGATCATACAGTGAGTTCGTCAGATCTTGACGATTTGCAGTCTCGACTGGGTTATCGGTTCAAAAAATCGGCGTATTTGGAGTCGGCTTTGACACACAGGAGTGTGGGTCCCTCACATAATGAGAGGCTTGAATTTCTGGGCGACTCTATCGTTAACTTTGTCATAGCAGAGGCGTTATTCAGACGGTATCCCGAGGCTCGGGAGGGTAAGCTCACTCGGATGCGTGCGTCTTTGGTTCGAGGTCAGTCGTTGTCGCAGCTCGCGAGACGACTGCAACTGGGCGAGGCGATCCGACTCGGGAGTGGTGAGAGAAAGAGTGGTGGTCGTCGACGAGACTCTATTCTTGCAGATACGATCGAAGCAGTGATTGGGGCTGTTTTTTTGGACGGAGGGATGGCGGCGTGTCAGGAAGCAGTCAACAAATGGTTTGAGTTAGAGTTTGCGTCTGTCAATCCTGATCAGGTCGATAAGGATCCGAAAACTGCTCTTCAGGAATGGCTACAGCGTGAAAAGAGAAGCTTGCCGGTTTATCGAGTGTTAGAGGTACTCGGTCCTGCGCATCAGCAAACTTTCCGCGTTCAGGCTCAGGTCGACGGGCTAACAGATTTCCCAATTGGAACTGGTGGGTCTCGACGTGAGGCGGAGCAAGCAGCGGCAGCGGATGCTTTGATTCGCTTAAGCGGTTCATGAATACACAATTCGGCTTTGTGGCCATCGTTGGTAGACCTAATGTAGGTAAATCGACGCTCTTGAATCATGTTCTTGGATTCAAATTATCAATTACTTCCCGCAAGCCCCAGACTACACGTCATCGTATCTTGGGTATTTGGACAGAAGGTAAAATTCAAATCGCTTTTGTTGATACGCCCGGTATGCACACAGCGCAGCCTAAGGCAATGAATCGCGTGATGAATCAAACTGCGGAACAAGCGCTTGCTGATGTTGACGCAGTGGTAATGCTGACCGAAGGAAAAATTTGGAATGAACTCGATGAGCTTGTCTATCAGAAGGTCTACCGATTGGCTTGTCCCAGTTATTGGGTTATCAACAAAGTCGATAAGCTAGAAGATAAAAACGAGCTACTTCCTCACATCCAGAGAGTCATCACGGATCATGTGTTTGATGAAGTGTTTCCTATTTCAGCGCTCAAAAATCTGAATCTGGAACCTTTGCTTGATGGATTGAAAGAACAGATGCCGACAGGATCTTTTATGTACGACGAAGATCAGATCACAGACCGTTCGGAACGTTTTCTTGCGTCAGAAATTGTTAGGGAACAGATTATGCGACAACTTGGTGACGAAGTGCCCTATGAAACGACAGTCGAGATTGAATCGTTTGAACGCAATGACGATCGTGTGGGAATTCGTGCCCTAATCTCTGTCGAACGAGATGGGCAAAAAGCAATTCTTGTAGGCGAGGGCGGCGGTCGTTTGAAGCAAATTGGTATAGAGGCTAGAAAGCGTTTAGAAAATCTGCTGGTTGCTCGTGTGGCTTTAAAACTCTGGGTCAAGGTTAGGGTGAGCTGGTCGAATGATGAACGCGCGCTAAAGTCTCTTGGCTACTTCGAGAGTGACTGATGCAAAAGTTCTGGGTCATCCGAAAGCAGCCTTATCGTGAGAACAGCGCTCTGTTGACTGTGCTGGCTGATAACAATCGGCTTACCCGATGCATCACTCGAGATGGAATCAAGGCTAGCGAGTTCCAACCATTATTCGGATTATTAACGTTGAAAAAAGATCTCGCAAGGCTCTCAAAAATTGAACCAGCAGGGTCTAGGGTGCCGTTTCAGGG
>CAJWIY010000027.1 GCA_913042205.1 uncultured Gammaproteobacteria bacterium | reverse complement strand
AACTGCCAACGACGAAAACTACGCTCTAGCAGCATAAGCTAGACCCTGGATTGGGATCGTCTCTGGTCCTTATCAACAGGGTTCGAAACAGAGACTCGCTTCAACGCTTTGTCCGGGGTGGAGAGGCTAAATTTCTACTGGACTCGGAACGGCAATCCCTGTGCGTTGGGAGACCCAGACTTAAAAGAAAAAACGCGACTAAGCATGTAGAGCGTTTGGCAGCGGGCTGACGGACGCGGGTTCAAATCCCGCCGTCTCCACCACACATTAAAATCAGGAGAAAAACTCCTAATTTTCAATAAGTTAAAATTCCAACGCATTCCAATGTGTGGAGTTTGGACAGGTCTGTGAAAAACCTAAAAAATCAACTTGATTAAAGAAAAAATGAAAGGTGTTTCCATTTTTTGAAGTATGAATTTTTTATGCTATTTTTCGCAACCTGACAGGCTCATAGAAAATTAGCGGAGAAATGAGATGACAGATCGTACTGCGTGCGGTGGCCTCGAGGTTGCCTCCGAGCTTTACCGATTTATCACTGATGAGGCGATCCCAGGCACCGGAATTGATGCTCGTGAATTTTGGACTGGGATAGATGCCCTCATTCATGAGCTGGCTCCTGTCAATCGTCAACTAATTGCTAAACGAGACCTTCTGCAAGAAAAGATAGATTCCTACCACAAGGCTCGGATCGGTAAACCCCACAATGCCTCTGAATATAAAGCGTTTCTTGAAGAAATCGGTTATCTGCTGCCCGAACCACCGAACGTATCCGTAAACACCGAAAATGTTGACCCCGAGGTTGCGACAACAGCGGGGCCTCAGCTGGTCGTTCCGGTAATGAACGCCCGGTATGCATTGAATGCAGCTAACGCGCGCTGGGGGAGCCTATACGACGCACTGTATGGGACGGATGTCATTTCCAACGATGGAGGTGCGTCACCAGGGCTTGAATATAATCCCATCCGTGGTGAAAAAGTCATCACATTCGCAAAAACGTTCCTTGATCAAACGTTTCGTCTTGAAAGTGGAACCCACGCTGATGCAACGTCTTACAAAGTTATAAGTGGTTCACTCAAAGTTAATCTTCCTACGGGACTGGTTGGTTTGAAGAACCCTGAACAATTTGTTGGATATCAAGGCGATGAAGGTTCACCAACCGCGGTGGTACTTAAAAATAACGGGCTGCATGTTGAGATTCAATTTGACAAAGCAAGGCCGGTCGGTAATTCAGATCCAGCAGGTATTGCCGACATGCTTATCGAGTCAGCATTGACCACCATCATGGACTGCGAAGACTCAGTGGCAGCTGTCGATGCTGAAGACAAAGTACTTGTGTACAAAAACTGGCTCGGCCTGATGAAAGGTGATTTGACTGAGTCTGTGTTCAAAAATACAAAAAATATTGTTCGCCAACTCAGCAACGACCGTGTTTATAAAGATCCTGAAGGCGGGGAGTTAACGTTGCCCGGACGTTCTTTGATGTTTATTCGTAATGTCGGCCATCTGATGACCAATGGAGCAATTCTAGATAAAAATGGCCTCGAGGTACCTGAAGGAATCCTTGATGGTATCTTCACAACACTGATCGCAATTCACGATCTTAAGCGTGTTAACAACAAGAATTCACGTGAAGGCTCTATTTATATTGTGAAGCCGAAAATGCACGGCCCAGAAGAGGTCGCTTTCACGAACCGTCTGTTTAGCTCAATCGAAGATACGTTGAGGCTCCCCCGTCACACCGTAAAGCTAGGCATCATGGACGAGGAGCGTCGGACGACTGTAAACCTGAAAGCGTGCATCAACGCAGCAGCCGACCGCGTTGCCTTCATTAACACTGGTTTCTTGGATCGGACAGGTGATGAGATGCACACGTCCATGCACGCCGGACCAATGATCCGCAAAGTGCATATGAAAAGAGCCACATGGATATCCGCATATGAAAATTGGAATGTCGACATTGGATTAGAATGCGGACTTCAGGGAAAAGCTCAGATCGGTAAAGGTATGTGGGCAATGCCAGATCTTATGGCAGCCATGGTCGAACAAAAAATCGTGCATCCGCAATCGGGAGCGAATACTGCCTGGGTACCTTCTCCGACCGCCGCGACCTTGCACGCTCTGCACTATCATCAGGTTGACGTACTTGCTATACAGAACGAAATGAAAGGCAGTCGTCGGAACACGGTTGACGAGATACTCGAAATACCACTACGCGAAAATCCGAACTGGTCACCCCAAGTGATTCAACAAGAACTCGATAGCAACGCCCAGAGCATCCTCGGCTATGTGGTTCGTTGGATAGATCAGGGAATCGGCTGCTCAAAGGTCCCAGATATTAACAATATTGGCTTGATGGAGGACCGAGCGACGCTCCGTATAAGCTCCCAAGCCATTGCGAACTGGTTGACGCACGGGATTACCAACGAACTCCAAGTGCGAGAAACCATGGAGCGGATGGCCAAGGTGGTGGATGGGCAGAATGCAAGTGATCCAGCCTACCGACCGATGGCGCCCCATTTTGATCAATCCATCGCTTTTAAGGCCGCGCTCGATTTGGTCTTGAGTGGTGTAGATCAGCCAAACGGCTACACGGAGCCTGTCCTTCATCGTCGTCGTTTAGAACTTAAACAAAGCGTCTAGCAAAGGTTGACACACCCTTGTGTGGGCGCATATTTATATCGCGCTTTGCCCGAGGGATTTATGTCAAAAACGATAATGCGATACTGTTTCATTGCATTGACCTGCTTCATACCTCCAAAAATGCAGGCTGCGGTAAGTCCAGTGCCCGTCCAACAGGTCACTACCTTTGACACGTTCGAGCTACCTGAATGGTTCAAAATTAGCTTCCTCGATCTATCGGAAGACAACCTAGAGGCCGTGGAGTCAAACAAACATTTAGTTGTATTTTTTTGGCAAGACTTTTGCGGGTACTGTAAAGATACCATCGAGAAAAACCTTACCCAACGATCCATTGGGGAGATATTTGATGAACATTTTGATGTGGTTGCACTGAACATTTGGGGCTCAAAAGAGGTCTTCGGGTTAGATGGTGAAGCAACGACTGAAAAGGAGATAGCGCGTGCACTCGAGGTCCAGTTCACGCCGACAATCATCTTTTTTGATTCAAATGGTAAATCGGTTCTGCGACTGAACGGCTATGTATCGCCCGCAGAGATGGGAGTCGCGCTTAACTATGTGCATACAGAAAGGTATCATTCACAGACGGTTTTTGAGTATCTGGCGACCAACAAACCTAAGTCAGTAAACGCTTCTTTAAATTCTCAACCATTTATTCAGGTTGACGCCAATCTGGATGCATCAAGCCAACCAAAAGCAATTTTGTTTGAACAGACGAACTGCCCAGATTGTGATCTTTTTCACCGCTGCGTATTGTCGCTTGATTCAGTGAGAGATCGATTCAAACCGTTCCACACTGTACAACTTGATATGTGGTCAAAAGCGCCTGTCATTACCCAGTCTGGTGACATAAAGACATCAAACGATTTTGCCCGGGACCTAAAGATCACATATGCGCCCAGCTTGGTATTGTTCGATACCGAGGGTCACGAAATTATCCGCGTTGAATCGCAACTCAGGAGCTTCCACACAGAAGCTGTCCTTGAGTATGTTGCCCAAGGTGTTTACAAACGCGAACCAAACTTTCAACGGTATATCGAGGAACGTGGCGACATCATCCGGTCCAAAGGTGAACTAGGTAAAACTTTAAGTACTCGCGATATATGTCCTGAACTATACGAATAACATTCTAGGCCCACCGCGTGTATACTTTGGCCCGCGGCAGGGGCGCACAAGCTGAGAAGTACCCTTCGAACCTGATCCGGTTAACACCGGCGTAGGAAGCCAATAGCGAGAAGCCTTCTTTTTGTTGACCTACTGCAAACAACTTTTAATCAGGAGGCAACAACATGCAAATCAAAACTTATTTTCAAATACTTGCCACCACGCTATCACTACTGACGAACTCAATGGGTCATGCCGCAAAAGACGAGATAACGGTACTTTTAGATTGGTTTATCAACCCAGACCATGCGCCACTGGTAGTGGCTGAACAGACGGGATTATTTGATAAGGCAGGTCTGAATGTAACTCTGGTAGAGCCCGCGGATCCATCGTTACCCCCCAAGTTGGCCGCCGCAAAGAAGGCCGATGTCGCCATCAGCTATCAGCCCTCATTGATGGTGGACCTAAACAATCAGCTTCCTTTGATGCGAATTGGGACGATCGTCAACAGCCCACTAAATTCACTGGTGGTACTGGCCGACTCCCAGATTCAAAGCATTTCTGACCTCAAGGATAAAACTGTTGGATTCTCAGTCGGAGGCTTCGAGGACGCGGTCCTCGGAGCTATGCTGGAGTCTCAGGGCCTGACGCTCGATGACGTGAATCTGGTAAACGTTAACTTTGCACTGTCACCATCTTTGTATGCTGGGAAAGTCGACGCCGTTATTGGTGCATTCCGAAATTTCGAACTAAACCAGATGGATATCGATGGTCGTCCTGGTCGTGCATTTTATCCAGAAGACCACGGCGTACCGGCTTACGAGGAACTTATTCTTGTAACTCACCCAGACTTTGCGGGAAAAGACAAACTAGAGCGATTCCTCACCGTTCTTGATCAAGCGACAAGCTTGATTATCAACGACCCGGAGGCGTCTTATCGCTCTTTTGTCAGTTTCCGGCCCGATGACTTGGACAACGAACTAAATCGCAGAGCCTGGCGCGACACGTTGCCGAAACTTGCTCGTAAGACTCGTCAAACTGATCCAAACTCCTGGGATCAGTTTGCACATTTCATGAAAGACAGAGACCTGATTGATAGTATTCCCAATCAAAAGACCTACCTCTTTCCTTAAGGAGCCTAATGAGCGACGTCTTTAATATACTTGCCCCAGTCCTTGTACTGGGGATGATCGGGTACATTGCCACCAGGCTCGGCTTCTTTAGGAGTACTCATCGCGACGGTTTATCTAAGTACGTCTTTGATTTCGCCGTTCCGATGCTGCTATTTTCGGCGGTCGTTCAACTAAACCCGCCTAAAGTATCGACGATCAATTTGTTCGCCAGTTATTACATCCCGCTCGCGTTGGTCTTCATGGTGGGCTTGTCTATGAGTTGGCTAATACTTAAGCGTTCGGCGATTGAAGGCATAATAATCGGGCTTGGCGCTTCCTTTTCAAATACTGTCTTGCTAGGTATCCCCCTGATTCCCCGTGCGTTAGGTGAGGATGCCCTATTCCCACTACTACTTCTGATATCAGTGCATGGCATAACAATTTTTACAGCTGTGACAGTGGCTATAGAGATCGCCCGCGGCAGGGATAAGGGGCTTTTTAACCTGCCAAAGCAGGTCCTTCTAGGTCTCATATCCAATCCCCTGATCGTCAGTTTAGTAGCGGGCTTCTTGTGGAAACTAACAAACATCGGGCTCCATCCGGTTGCTGCCGATATGTTTCACCTAGTGTCAACCAGTGTCGTCCCGGCGGCCCTATTTGTTCTCGGTAGTTCATTGGCTAGCTATTCAATTTCCGGCTCCATCGGGCCCGCGGTTCTGATCACTGTACTGAAAAATACTGTCCACCCAGGAGCTGTGTTCTTTTTAGGTTCTTGGTTGGGTCTCAGCACGCTCTGGTTATCGGTAGCAACGATGTTAGCCGCCATGCCTACCGGCATGAATATGTACCTTTTTGCGAGTCGCTATCAGGTGTCACCGCCAACAGCGACGACCAGTATCTTTATTTCGACCATCTCATCGATCGTTACGGTTAGTATCGTTATCGTAATGCTCGAGATTGTTTAAGGTTCGATCAAAATAGCTCTAAAATCGTTGACGTTCGTCCCAGTCGGACCAGAAACCACCGAACAATCTAAAGATCGAAAGAAAGTGTGCGCATCTTGGCGGCGAAGGGCATCCCGATGATCGAGCCCAGCCGCCCTCGATTTTTCAAGGGTCTCGTCGTCGATACAGGCTCCGGCAATTTCCGCGGCACCGTCAACACCATCGGTATCACAAACGATTGCGGAAATACCTCGGGCTCCGTCTAAGGCATCAAGCAGGGCCAATGCAAAATGCGCATTAGGACCACCGATACCGGTACCTGTCACCTTGACGGTGGTCTCACCCCCAGACAACAAGCATAGTGGCCGGTCCAATTTCTGATGACGCCGCTGCCATAGTGCTGTCCCTGCCATCGCGCGAGCAATAGTTTCCGAATCACCCTCGATCGCATCGCCCAAGACCCAACAGTCCACCCCTTGCGACTCGATGAATGACTTGGCGGCTCCTAACGATTGTGACGGCGCGGCCACAATGGTGGTTTTCACACGTCGAAAGCAGTCAGAATCGGGCGCTGGTGTTTCGTGTTTTGTGTCATTCAGCCATGGCAGAAGCTCATCAAGAATACCGATCTGGTGACGGGCTAACACATCGATCGCATCTTGTTGACTCGTGTTAGCCGGAACGGTGGGTCCTGAAGCAATAAATTCGGCACGGTCTCCAGGTACGTCTGAAACTAGGAAATTCAATACCCGGCCCTGACACACCTCCGCAAGCCGACCGCCCTTGACCAGCGACAGTTGCTTACGCACCGTATTTAACTCCGAAATCGTCGCCCCTGAAGCCAACAGTGCCCGGTGGGTGCGCATTTTAAGGTCTGGGTCCATCGATGGCAGTGGCGCTGACATCAGGGCCGAACCACCACCCGATATCAAACAAACGAGCCGATCCGACGGGCCGATTGATCGTGCTAACTCAAGCGCTTGTTCAGCAGCAGCGAGGCTGCCTTCATCCGGAACAGGATGGGAGGCCTCGATAACATCGAGACTGGTGTTGATTTTATGGCCCTTAGGAATAATACATAGCCCGTCAATCGCGCCAAGGCACTGGGCGGCAACAGCAGCATGCTGCGAAGCAGCTTTTCCAACCACCAGAAACACCGTTCGACCCTCGATTGGCTCTAATTGGGTTAGGTGGGGTACGAGGCAGCTAGCCTGGGCGGCGTGCACTGCTTGATCAAAGGCAGCTCTCAGCAAATACTTTGGGGTCAAAGCGCTTGCACCGAGTGGGATTCGATGGCTTTTATAAACCCACCTCTAAGAACGTCGATCAAAAAAGTAGCAAATATCACGACTGCAATTAAGAGTAGCAAAGACTCAATAAAGGGCCGGGAACCAAACAAATTTAAAGCGTTTGTAACCGCCACTACGGTAATGATGGGCACAACACAATCCCTCGACCGGCTAACCAAATCCATACTGAGGCGATTCATCTCGACGACCATGCACAATGTATACGTATACAAGACACGGGAACTCTGCGATGGATTCGAGTTATGACGCGATTAAAGCTAATGGACTTAGAAGATGTGATTAAACAAAAACCGATTAAAAACGACGATCGCATCCCATCAGAACGCTAGCATCATGATGGTCACAGCCATCACGATTAGCATGAGTGCAAATCCCGTATCGCCGTGAGTTAGTTCTTTTAGCAATTTCATTTCATCCCTCCCGAAAAGCACGGTTATATCAAACTTCACGGAAAAAATTTAGTAATCGCGAAAGTTTAACTCAGTGTCGATTCACAAGAAGCACCAAGCTTCAAGTCGTTGTTAATCTATTTCGACTGTGGTGACCCTGTGAATAGACCCACAGTTGTCCTTTTTCTCATTGACTATGACTCAGCGTGAGCGGAGATCGTCCTAGTAAGAGCAGAACACTTTTCAGTGAGAGGAGTTTAAACCTCTAAGAGACGTTGAAGAAAGCAAACACAAAAGGGCCCGGTCTCCCGGGCCTTCCACGGTTAAGCGTCGCTTTCGATAAGCTTTCCAGTCTCGATCGAAATTGAGCGGGGCTTTAAGGCCTCGGGTAATTCCCGGTACAGTTCGATGTGTAACAAGCCGTGTTCGAGGTTTGCACCTTTAACGTATACATGGTCTGCCAACTGGAACTTACGCTCAAAGCTTCGCGTCGCGATGCCACGGTGCAGAAACTTCTGCTCCGCTTCCGATTCCGATTTTTCTCCAGTAACAGAGAGTTCATTCTGCTTGGATTCGATAGATAACTCATCGTCAGTGAATCCAGCCACGGCCATCGTGATCTGGTACTCATCGTCACCAGTCACTTCGATGTTGTACGGCGGATACCCAGCACTTTCGAGCCGGTTCGCATTCTCAAGCATGCTTGCTAAACGATCGAAGCCAATCGCGGTACGATATAAGGGTGAAAGGTCTACTGTCATATGATCCTCCTAAAGCGATCAAATTGTCTGCTCTTCTTAACGACAGAGCGTCATGTTGATGGGACCCATCGAGGCGTCCCAATATATAAGTATGACCACTTTAAGATTTTTCAAGCATCGGGATTTAGACGCCTCTCTCGATTTTTACCAGTCAGATAATAGAGGATAGGAACAACGAAAAGGGTCAGTATCGAACTGAAACCAAGGCCCCAAACGATTGCCGTGGCGACTGGGCCCCAAATTAGTGAGGAACCACCAAGACCGGCGGCCAACGAAAATAATCCAGCGATCGTTGTCATTACAGTGATTACGATTGGTACGACCCTCCTCCGCCCAGCATACAAAGTCGCATGTTTCAAGCTCATCCCCGAAGTCAGTCGATCGTTTGCTGCACTGATTAGGACGATCGCAGAATTTACTGCGATCCCCGATAACGCGACCACTCCATACAAGGTGTACAGAGACAATGGATTACCCGTCACGACCAAGCCCAAAACGACGCCGGTAAATGCAAGCGGTACCGTCACCAGAATCAGTAATGGCTGGCCGTAACTTCTGAACTGTGTTCCCAGAATGAGATACATCACTCCAATCCCAAACAAGAACAAGATACCCATAGAATCTAAGCTTTCCTGTATATCATCTAGTTCCCCCGAGAAATCCAAATTCACGTTCGGGTAAGATGATTGAAATTGAGTCCAGGCATCCATCACTGCCTGATTGGCGCTTACGGTATCGATCAGCTCCGGGTTAATATCTGCCTCTACGGTAATCGTTCGTCGGAAATTATAGTGTCGAATGGTAGCAAGTGCGGGTGCCCGCTCGGCATCAACGAGCTCACTTAATGAGATCATCTCTCCTGAAACTGTTGGCAGCTGCACTGCTAACAATTTCGAGGGCGAAGAGAACTGCCCATCGGCAGCCACGACTCGAATATCAACGGTCTCCCCCTGGTCTTGAACGGATTGAACGATCTCGCCATCCACAAGAATCCGAATATTCCGAGCAATAATTTCCGGGCTAATCCCAGATCTCGCAACTTGGTCAGGTTCCAGCTTGAGTTGTAACGCGAGCCGACCATCCTGCGCATCATCAACAATGTCCCTGATACCGGGGGTCTGACCAAGAATGTTTCTGACTTTATCAGCAGCTGAGCGGAGTTCTGTAAACTCAGAACCACGCACTTTAATAGAGATAGGCTTCGCCGCGGGTGGTCCGCCAGCCAGCTCAAGAAAAGTAACATTTGAGGGACCAGGGACCTGAAGGATGGCCTCTCGCATGCCTTCAATAATCTCCGAAACCTCCCGTCCCTCGGGATTCAAGCCAACCAGCACCTGCCCCCTATGGCTTCCTCGCAGCGGCTCCGTTTCCGTGAATTGCTGACCAGCGTAGGTGACAATTCCCCGCGCCTCATCGGTTTGTAGATTAGATCGCACGACTTGCTCTACCGCGAGAGCTAGTTCAAGCGTCCGCTCAAGTTGCGTGCCTGACTCTGTCTCGATATTGACATAGAAAACCCGGATCGGATCAGACGCAAAAAAATCTGCTCGAATTTGACCACTCGCCAACAATCCAACCGCGCCACCCAACGCGATCCCAGAAATCGCCAGTGTCATAATCGGACACCTCATCGCACGTATCAATAAACGAATATAGGTATGCCGGATACCGCGATTGAGCCGGGTACGGAACCGCTGCATGCGGCCTACGTGATCCATGGTCACGCTAGACCCAAGCACGTGGCTGGGCAGCATCCAGAATGCTTCTATCAGACTGATCAACAGAGCGATTGAGACCACCAACGGAATAACCATCATAAATTTGCCGAGAATTCCCGGTAGCAGCATCAAGGGCATAAACGCAGCGACGGTGGTTAATACAGCAGCCGTTACTGGCGCTGCCGTCTCAGACAACGCGTCAATCACTGCATCAATCCCAGAGAATCCGCGCTCAATTCGGTAGTAAATAGCCTCAACAACAACCACTGCATCATCAACCAACATACCAAGCGCGATCACGACCCCGAGCAATACCGTGACGTTCAGTGTCTGATCCATCCCCTGCAAGATCCAGAAGGTACCCGCTAGGATGAAGGGAATACCGATCGCGGTAAGTGCCGCGATTTTAATCCCCAAAAATATCCACGCGACAATCAGGACCAAGATCAGACCAATCAATGCATTATTTTGCATGATGGTCAGGGCTTTCCGAGTAGGAATTGTTTGATCGTCGATCAAAACAAGGCTAGTACCTGTCACGGACTCAAGTTCGTTTCTGCCACTGATATAAGCCTTTACCTCATCGACGAGTTCGAGGGTATTGGCTCCTTCGGCTTTCATGACGGCCAACAGCACAGCCGGTGAGCCTCTATAACGAACGAGTTCCGACCGCTCCGCCTGTGTGCGAGTGACACGGGCAACATCACCAATTCGCAAGCTACCGTCTCGTCCTAAAATTGGAAAACGATTTAAATCAAAGGCATCTGTTGATTTACCCTTTAACCTTACCAGCCAGTTAGATCCAGCAACGTCTAGCTCGCCTGCAGCCAAGTCCTGAAAATAAGTTTGCACGGTTGTAGCTATGTCAGACGGAGCAAGCCCAAGGGCGGCAAGCCGTGTGGCATCAAATTCAATCCTAATCTCTGGATCAGCCATTCCTTGGGTATCAATTCGATCGATAAGTTCGCGGCGTTCAAGTTCTTTCTCGATAAGAACCGCCTGCTCACGAAGACTGTCATCATCACCGGATCCAACGAGCGCCATAGTTGCCGCAGGGAACGCATTCGACGAGGTGATCTCAATAAATATTGGATCCCCCGCTTCCTCAGGAAAACTGCCCTCCGCTGCGTTAACTTCACGGCGCAGGTCACCCAGCCGGCGTTCGAATACGTTCTCTGGAACATCTTCAAAGCGGACCAGAATCGAGGCCAAACCTTCTCTTGAATAACTAGATACAAAATCGAGGTCGTCGACTCTCTGGATCGCTTCTTCAATTGGGTCGGTAATCCGACTCTCTACATCGAGCGCAGCCGAGCCAGGCCACGCTACTGTAATAACTATCCAATTAAAGTTAATCGTTGGATCTTGTTGCCGAGGCAGTGACCAATAGGCGAGAACACCCATGGCCAAAACCAAAATAAAAGTGAGGTTTGTGAGTACTTTGTTACTGATCAATAATCGTGCAATTCCGATCATTGACGAATCACCAACTGATCACCCTCACGAGCCTTAAAGCGACCTTCCTCGATCAAAAGTGTCCCAGGATCCAGATCTGTCACATCTACTGGTTGGCCTAGTGTCGCGTTTGTTCGGGCGATAAATTTGGCTCGCTCCCCGTTAGCGACCATGATTCCAAAGGTGCTGTCTCGCTCCACAAGGAAATCTGCCGGAAGTACCATCTTTTTCGAGCGTATTCGAAGCACACCCGGTATACCAGGGTCGATAGTTTCAACTGACTTAAACCGGAGTAATCGCGTGCCCGTGCCTGTATCTACTGCACCGCTCTCGGCGAGTATTTCTACGGGGATTTCCCGATTCTGAGCAATAAATGAAACGTTCTGCTGGATATCCGCCACGTAGTCAAACGGAATTCGCGCTCTGATATCGAAGGCTTTCGATACAATTTCGAGGATAGGGTTGCCAACAGATACTCGTGTTCCTACAGATGCGAGTTGCTCAACAATAATCGCATCAAAGGGTGCTTTTACTTCGCATTTAGAGACCTGCAAGTTGGCTTCCTTCAACGAAAGACGTTTTGACGCTAAACCTATGACCGCCTGTTGTAATTCTGTGGCTCGGGTATCTTTAAGTTCTTCACTAGCAATATTGGTCTCTGCCAGCTTAGAGATACGAGCTGATTGCCGCTCGCTGAATTTTAGTTGCACCTCAGCCTGTTTAAGGTCCTGAGCGGCGAGATCTCGACGTAGTTTGGTATCTCTGCAGTCAAGCCGAATTATGGTTGATCCCTTTGCTACCTCATCACCAGGACGCAGACTAATGGCGGTGATTTCTGCTGAAATACCGGCCGCTAGTAAACTCCTCTCAATGGGCACAACGTTCGCAGGAAAATCAGAAGCAATATTTTCATGTAACTCAACTAAAGGCGCGACAGTCACGTACACTTTATCGGACGCGACTGCTGTACTAGCAAAACAGAGAGAAACTAAAAATAATTTACGCAACCGCATCATAGGACGCCTTTTTTGCAATGCTTCATACTACGGGGAACGACGCACGCGGGCCCAAGTCTTTCCATCAAATCGATAGTCTAAGCGATCATGTAACCGCGACGATCGACCCTGCCAAAACTCGATTCGGGTCGCGCGAACCATGTACCCTCCCCAATGACTCGGTCTCGGGGCGTCAGTCGGGTATCGATCCTCAAGCTGACTCATTTTTCTTGTAAGCACGTCATGCGAATCAATAATTTCAGATTGTCGGCTTGCCCACGCACCCAACCGCGAACCCCTCGGTCGTTCTTGAAAATAGGCATCATTTTCTTCATCTGAAAGTTTTGCAACATCGCCCTCAACACGGACCTGACGTTCAAGCTGATCCCACCAAAACACCAGCGCGGCTGAGGGAGACGCCGTAAGTTCCTCACCCTTATGACTCAAGTAATTGGTGTAGAACTTAAAGTCACGACCGTCCTGTCCCTTCAACAAGACAATTCGGGCGTGAGGTTTACCCATACTATCTACCGTCGCCAACGTCATCGCATTTGGCTCCAGCTGCGTCGTATTTTTTGCATCGCCAAGCCATCGGGCAAACAGAGTGATCGGGTCCGATCCCGCGTCATGTTCATTTAATTGTCCGACTTGATAATCCCGACGTAGGCCCTCCAAATCACGACTCATCAAATAACTCCAATACCTCGCTGATACGTTCCACTCGATACACCTCGATTCCATTTACTGCCTTCTTAGGCGCATTTGCTGACGGCACGATTGCCTTCTTGAAGCCATGTTTTGCGGCTTCTCGGATTCGTTCTTGTCCGGAGGCTACGGGACGAACCTCACCGGACAAGCCGACCTCCCCAAAGACCACCCAGTCTTTAGGGATCACTCTTCCTCGGAAACTAGAGATACACGCAAGGAGCACACCAAGATCTGCTCCGGTTTCAGTGACCTTGACGCCACCAACAGCATTAAGGAAGACATCTTGGTCTCCTAATTGAAGATGGCCATGACGGTGCAGAATTGCAAGTAACATTGCAAGGCGTTGACCATCAAGACCCACAACTATGCGCTTAGGGGAACCACCTAGACTGACATCGACCAATGCCTGGACCTCGACCAGTAGGGGCCGAGTGCCCTCCCAAGTACATATCACCGCCGAACCTGACGCGATGCTATCTGGACGACTCAAAAAAATAGCAGACGGATTTTTTACCTCCCGGAGACCAGTTTCTGTCATGGCAAAAACACCAAGCTCTCCCACAGATCCAAATCGGTTCTTGTGTGCGCGCAAAGTTCTAAAACGACCCGCATTGTCCCCGTCCAAGAGAAGAGAGGCATCCACAATGTGTTCGAGCACCTTCGGACCCGCCAATGCGCCCTCCTTCGTGACGTGGCCTACAAGCAGAACAATCATACCCCTACCTTTCGCAAGACGAGTCAACTCGGCGGCGGACTCGCGAACTTGGCCAACGCTACCTGGTGCTCCGGCTAATGACTCTACCTGCATGACTTGAACGGAATCGACAACCAGCAACGCTGGTTTTAGTTGATCAACCATAGCGGCGATTGCCTCCACTCGTGTCTCAGACACACACTCAAGTTGATCTGCAGCCAAACCCAAGCGTTGTGCCCGGAGCGCAATTTGTTCAAGTGATTCCTCACCGGTAACGTATAGACAAGGCTTCTGAGATGAGAGCTGCGTCGTAACCTGCAAAAGTAAGGTACTTTTTCCAGCGCCGGGGGCGCCACCAACCAAGATTACCGACCCCGGTACGAAACCGCCGCCCAAAACACGATCAAATTCTGTATATCCTGAGCCGAGTCGCTCCAGCCTTTCCGGTTTGATTGCTGATAACTTGGATCGTTCTGGAACAGAGCCTGCATATCCGTGAGGTTTTCCTCGCGATGGCTCGGGTGCCTGAACAGACTCGATCAATGTATTCCAAGCCTGGCAACCCGGGCATTGACCTGCCCACTGTGACGAGGTTACGCCACATTCCTGACATTGGTAGATGGATTTTACTTTGGCCACGCTAGTCTCCTGTTACGCACAGGATAGAACAGTTTCTAACCAACAGCCCGTTCGGAACGATTCGATGTGAGATTTTTAAATTTTCGATCCGTACGAAGAGCCTTCTGAATCGTCTCTCCCAGAACTTCGAGAGTAGCCTGACAAACAAGTCGATTAGTGAAGCGAGCCATGGTCGTAGTCGGGGAATCAAGAACCAAGTCTAATGTGCGGTGACAAGCATTCGCCAGAGCTGATCCGGTGGGTGCTATCGCGATAAGATTTGCTCCAGACTCATCAGCAAGCCTCGCCGACTGAATCATTGGCGCGATTTCGCCATCTGTACACAAAAATAAAAACACGTCACCTGATGACGCCGTGTTCGCCGTGAGCTCCTGAATGACGGTATCGGTATGGACGGCTACGGCTATCGGTGCACCAATAAACAGCTCTTGAGCTCCACGAGCCAAACCAGACGTCGGTCCAAGCCCATAAATTAGTAGTCGCTTACAATTTAAAATTTCGCTGACCACGCCTGTCCAATCTTGCTCAGACAAGCGAGTACGTGCCCGAACAAAAAGAGCCAGAGCGGTCTCGAACATTTTGTCGGCTAGCTGTAGGTTAGAATCATTATCCTGCAGGCTACGGGCTTCAAAATTTGCTGGATTAGCCAACGTCTGGGCAAGGCATAGTTTGAAATCCGGAAACCCTCGACACCCCAGAGAACGGCAAAAGCGATTCACAGTGGGTTCCGAAACACCAGCCGCAGTAGCTAATCTCGCGATACTAAAATGGACAGATTGCTCAGGATCTGCCAGAACTATTTCGGCGACAGCTCGCTCAGATTTACTGAGATTTGAAAGTGAGGCTTTGATCTTAAAGATCATTATGTCGCTCCTCTACAATTCTTCGCCTATTATTGGGCACAACCAAAGACAATTCCCGGTTACGCCCAAAGGAGAATAAACAATGTTCAATCGTAGGACAATCCTACTCCCATTTTTGATATGGCTCAGCACACTCGAGGCCTATGCAAATAGCTTTACTGATTTGAAGGATCAGTCAATTGAGGTCCGAGGACCTGCTGTTATAAATTTCTGGGCCACCTGGTGCGCTCCATGTATCAAAGAGCTGCCTGATCTGGAGATATTGGGCCGTAAACTTGGTAAAGACGCTACGGTTTACCTTGTTAACTTCGGCGAAAATACCGAAACAATTGAAGCCTTTAGAAATAAAAAACCAGAGCTGTTTGGCGATAACACAGTGTTGCTAAAGGATACAAAAATGTCAGGACTGAGGTCATATGGGCTTCGAGGTGTTCCAACTACAGTCCTCATTAATGGGTCCGGGAAAACCGTTGAGACCATTCAGGGTATGAAAGATTGGGGCGCAACTGACACTGTTGACAAAATTAGGGAGAAAATTTTGCAGTAATCGCCTGCGCCAGCTCCTCAAAACTAGGGAATTGCGACAGGACAATCGGTTTCATCCCGGGATGATTTACAACATAAAGAGGTACCCCGACTCGATCGAAGGCGTTGAGATATTCAGTGATAGATGAATCATACCGAGTCCAGTCACCAGTCATCCGAACCACGTTGTGGGTCTCGAACAATTGATCAACGGGTTCTGTGGCCAACAAACGTTTCTCGGTGACTTTGCAGGTAATACACCAGTCCGCCGTCATATTAATAAACACAGAATGGCCGTCATCGATATACGCTTGCAAAGCACTGGATGAGTAAGATTCAGCTCTAACATCCACCACAGATTGTTCATTAGAGCTAGGTGTTAGGTGAGACACGCTTGGGACCGAAAAAAACGAGGTCAGTATCGCAAGGATACTCAATACTTGAGAAAAGCGATTTTTGCTCTCAGACAACCAAATCCCTAAGACAAGCAGCAACAAGCCACCGAGAATCAAAACCAAAACATCTGATGACGTTTGTCTAACCAGTACCCAAAGGAGCCAGATCGCTGTCGCAAAGATCGGAAAAGAAAAAAATTGCTTCAATCGGATCATCCAACTCCCCGGACGCGGTAGGTAACCAGCGAGCTGCGGCGAGATGGCGAACACCAGCATTGGAACAGCGAGCCCAAGTCCAAGCACAGCAAACACCATCAAAGTAATCCACCAAGGTTGTGTCAGTGTGTATCCCATCGCAACACCCATAAAAGGAGCGGTGCAGGGCGTCGCCACAACCACAGCCAAAACGCCGGTAAAGAATTCAGCCCTTACCGGATGGCCCTCGGTTAGGCTTTGACCGACACCAGATAGAGCCTTACCGAATTCAAACCAACCATAGAGCCAGAGCCCCAGAATGATAAAGATATATATTAATAGAGCGACAAACCACGGTGTTTGTAATTGGAATCCCCAACCAACCTGTGCACCACCTGCCTGTAACCCCACCATAATTGAAGCTAATAGCAGCATTGTTGTCAGAATACCGACTGTATAAAGCCACGCACCTTTCCGAACTTCTCGCTGTTCTTTGCTAGCTTTGCCTGTGATTGATAACGCTTTGATGGACAGCACAGGGAAGACACAAGGCATCAAGTTAAGAATCAGACCACCTGCAAGCGCCATGATCAAAACTAATCCCAGAGATAAATTTTGCTGATTCACATGAGGCACAACTAGATCGGTATCTAGTGGTAGCCGAATACCGTTCTTTTCAAGACCAAGTACCCAGTGACCCTCTGCATAATTAGCTGGCTTCAACACCCGATCGAATGTAATCAGAACGCCATCGTCCAAATGCTGAGTACTCTGAATAAGACCTAGCACCTCGCCAGAGCCTTCAGGCATTACGTCTTTGATCTTTAGCTCTCTAAATTCTGAGATCCAGACAGAGTTAGGTCCCGCAAAGTTTACGGATGTAGGAAAATCTGTTGGTACGGAGGCGCGCGCTGCGTTGATTTGCTGTGTTGATGATGAACGACGCACCTCAGTCTGTGAAGTCACAACAGGTAACGAGAGACTAATATTCTGGCTCTCAGGAATACAAATATCACGACAAGCGAGCCAATTTGCTTTACCCGTCAGTGTCCATTGCCCAGAAATATTTGCCGGCACCATGATCTGAAACGGGTGTATAACTTCTTTCGTGTAACCGTATGTTAAGAGACTGACATCCTCACCGAATGGCTTTGTTGTAGCCAACGGAAACTGAAGTTCGGGCAGATAGTCCTGTTGACCATCGTTCAGCTCAAGCGTTGGGGGCAATCCCGTTGATCCAGCATTTTTCCAATAGGTATTCCAACCATCTGCTATCTCAAGTGATAGGCCGAACCATAAGGTATCGCCAGGTACAACGGTTTCAGCTGAGGTTAATAATCTCGCTGTGACTTGGTTCGCCTGGATCAAAGCAGGAAATATTGCAAGGAAACAAAAAACAAAGACTTTTAACATTGATTGCATGCCGCGAGATTAGCCGATTGACTTCTTCAAAAAACTGTATTTTTATACAGTAATGAGTATAAATATCTTACGTCCTTTATTTGATGCTGGAAAGCTGTGGCAAGGCAACGCAGAAACTACGGTCGAAGTGACCGATACTGGTTTTCCCGAACTGAATGGCAAACTATCCGGTCGAGGTTGGCCTGCACACATGCTTATCGAAATACTAACCAGCGATATATTCTCTGCACCCATGCGATGCGCCTTTTCAACATGGAAAACGCAACAAGACGCACGATGGATAGCATTAGTAAACCCACCCTTAGCACTCTGCACTGAGCGACTTATGCAAGAAGGGATTAATCCAAAGCAGGTGGATGTTTTGAATATCCCCACAAATCAATTCGCCTGGAGTTTGGAACAATTGGCGAACGCTGTATCCACTCGCAGCGTCATTGCCTGGGAATCAAAAACACTCACATCCACTCAGCTAAGACGTTTACAACTAGCTTGCCAGCGAGGACAAACACAGCTTTTCCTAGTCAGAAACCCAAGGAATCAACGACAAGCATCCCCTGCACCTGTTCGCATCGCCATTGATTCATTGCCAACTAGTTTTGAAATCAGGATATTTAAGCAACCTGGAACAAATGCAAAATCACCCGTAGTAATACCACTGGAATTACATTGGTTAAAAACACCATCGCCGGTACAACGTAAAACAAGTACTCTTAGGGCACAGTCGAGCCTACATTGATGATCTATGCATACCTGAAATTTCCAAACTTATTGTTGGATGCACAAAGTATTACACATCAAGATCAAAGCATTGCAATCCACCATCAAGGGAAAATCATCCAGTCCTCTGAGCTCGCAATTACCGCGGGCGTTATCCCAGGGATGACCATCAATATGGCGCTCACGCTCTGCCCTAATCTTCTAACACAGACTTATCAACCGGATGCCGAGCGTCGTTTATTACACCGCTTAGCTCTCTGGGCTTATCAATATTCACATCAAGTCGCGATTTGGAATAAAGGCTTATGTATTGAGGTCTCAAAAAGCAAATCACTGTTTGGTGACCTACAAGCCCTTACACAAATTTTAAAACAAACATCCGCGTCTCAGAATTTCAAGATTCAACTTGCTTTTGGCTACACCCCTGAAATGGCGGCTCTATTTGTTAAGGCTGGAGTCAGACCCAAAGAGCGGGCTTTTGAAAAAACTCTCTACCGGCTAGCTATTGACGCTGCTGAGATTCCTATTGAGTACGTTAAACGACTTAAAAATATGGGCTTTCGAACAATTGGTGATTATTTCGGTTCACCATCGCGAGCCAGACAAGCGCGCATACATCGAGAAATCTATTTATATTTCGATGCAATCGCTGGTCGACACCAAACACCACTGACATGGTTTACACCGCCACCTGTATTCAATCAATCCATCGAGTTCCTTAGAGGGCTCGAGTCAATTGAGATGCTCAAATTTCCAATCAATCGTCTCACCCAAGACGCGTCACTCTGGCTAACACAGCGCGTATGCGCGACAAGCCGTCTACGATGGGAAATCATATTAGAGAATCGTCAAGAGGCTTCTCTCGACATCACGCTGAACAACCCCGTCAATAC
The DNA here is from genome assembly GCA_913042205.1 of uncultured Gammaproteobacteria bacterium. Classification (GTDB taxonomy): domain Bacteria; phylum Pseudomonadota; class Gammaproteobacteria; order Pseudomonadales; family Litorivicinaceae; genus HIMB30. The sequence continues at coordinate 5,144 of CAJWIY010000027.1, read as the reverse complement.
TGCATCAGCACTCGCTGATCCAACTTGGTTACATATCGAACAGTTACAACCACAGTCACCAATGACAGGAATTCGCTTAATCATTCAACAAATACATCAAACAAGTCCGCAAAAATCTGACTTATTTATTAAGACCCAAGATACTGATCGAGCACAGTTATTAGATCGTTTAACCGCGCGCCTCGGCTCTGAGTGTCTCAAGGCACCATGCCGGCTGCAGGACCCAAGGCCCGAATATGCAAACCAATTACATGACGAGCGAAACGTATATCCGTTACCTAACATTCCTGCTCGACCTATTTGGTTATTAAACCCACCTGAATCACTGGGACAGTCTCCTGAAAAAGCGGGGCATACCCTATTACAAGGACCAGAGCGGATAGAATCTGGTTGGTGGGACTTCAAGCCAGCTTGCCGACGATACTGGATCGGATTATTTCAAAAAAAACGCGTTAGCTGGATCTATCAAGATCAGTATTCGAAAAATTGGTGGCTTGCAGGTTGGTTCACTTAACAATAACAACAACCTGCTAAACTCCATCCTTCGTTTTCAAGGATCATTGCGTGGATCTCAATCGGTTTAATTCCAGACAGCGTCAGGCCATTACTCACGTGGGCTCACCACTTCTCGTACTTGCTGGAGCCGGAAGTGGTAAAACTAGTGTTATCACACATAAAATCGCGTGGCTCATTCAAGAAGTAGGAATTCCGGCTCGACACATCACGGCTGTCACTTTTACAAATAAAGCCTCGCGGGAGATGCGTGAGCGAATTAATCATATCGCGCCCAAAGACCAAATTGGCGGCCTCACAATCTCAACCTTTCACTCATTCGGTCTAAATTTGTTGAGGCGGGAGTCTTACGAAGTAGGACTTAAGTCAGGCTTTTCAATCCTAGACACAGAAGACAGCAAGACCATTCTCTCCGAATTGCTGAGACGTGAATCTATCGAAGACCGCGACATCGTATCCGGCGTTCAGCAAACGATATCGACCTGGAAAAATCATGGGCTTTCACCTGACCAGACGCAGAGTCACACCAAAGATCCTAAATTTGTTCTCGCTGCAAACACCTACATCGAGTACGAGCGTTATTTAAAAGCGTGCAACGCTGTCGACTTTGACGACCTGATCCTAAAACCGGTGAAGCTATTTCGCTCTAATCCAACGATACTAGCCAAGTGGAAAACAAAGATACGGTATCTGCTGGTTGATGAGTATCAAGACACCAACGGAATCCAATATGAATTAGTTAAATTACTTACTCAAATTTCTGGTGCGCTGACAGTAGTTGGGGATGATGACCAATCAATTTATGCATGGCGCGGTGCCCAGCCTGAGAATCTGAAAGAATTAAGTAATGATTTCACAACACTCAAGGTCATCAAACTCGAACAGAACTATCGTTCGACCCGGATAATTCTGGAAACAGCAAATACCCTGATTTCAAACAATCCCCACATCTTTGAAAAAGTACTATGGAGCGACAAAGGCTTCGGAGAGCTAATCCAAATCCTGCCCACCAGTACAGACGAAGATGAGGCAGAACGTGTCGCATCCATGATATTGGAACGCAAACTGAATTATAAAAAGCAATTTTCAGATTTCGCTGTCTTATACAGGAGCAATAAACAAGCACGTATCCTTGAGTTCAAGCTACAGCATTTCAAAATCCCCTATAAATTAAGCGGAGGAACTAGCTTCTTTGCGAGATCTGAGATCAGAGATTTGATGGCTTACTTGAGACTATTAATTAATCCTGATGATGACAACGCACTTCTCCGGATAATTAATGTGCCACGTCGTCGTATCGGTCCAACCACTCTTGAGGTTCTAGGTGGTTATGCTCAGGAACGACAAGAGTCCTTGTATTCCTGTATCCCCGAGATGGGATTAACCACACGTCTCGATCCAGAAGCAACACGCCATCTTTTGCAATTTTATGACTTAGTAGAGGGCGCGAAACATGATCTAATGCTTGGTAGGGGTATACAAGCGATCGATGGACTACTCGACGATATCAACTACCGTAACTGGCTATCGGACCAAAGCGCCTCCGAATCCATGGCAGATCACCGTTGGGGGAACGTTACACAGTTATTGGAAGCCTTACGAAAAGATCTCAAAGGTAACCCCAACCAGATGCTTAACGAGGATGAAACGAATTCAGATGATTCAGTGATCGAGATGGCAATCAGAAAACTTGTTCTGCGTGACATTCTTGAGCAAGAGGAAGAGGAAGACCACAGCGATCGGGTGCAACTTTCGACACTGCACGCTGCCAAGGGTCTCGAATTTCCTGACGTCTTTTTGGTAGGCGCCGAGGAGGAACTACTCCCGCACAAAAACTCGATTGAAACCGACTCCATTGAGGAGGAGCGGCGCCTAATGTACGTCGGGGTTACCCGGGCAAAACAAAACCTGACCATTACCTATGCTAGGAAACGGAAGCAATTCGGAGAGCTTCTCGAGACAACACCGAGTCGTTTCCTCGACGAACTACCAGAGGAGCACCTTCACTGGCAGGGTAAGACCGAGGAGGATCCCGAAGTCGTTCGGAAAAAAGGTCAGGACTCCCTTGCGGCGTTACATACCCTACTAAAAGGCGAATCTGCGTGAATCTCTTTCGGCCAATCATCATCGGCATCCATGGCGTCAAGCTAACCGAGTCAGAAAAGATTTGGCTCCCAGAACTCAGGGCCTATGGGGTCATCCTGTTTTCGAGAAATGTGGAGAGTCCGTCTCAACTGAGACAACTGTGCGACTCAATCCGAGACTTCTCAGGTGATGATGTTGTAATCATGATCGACCAAGAGGGCGGACGAGTACAGCGACTCAAGGACCCGCACTGGCCTCGACTGCCCTCAGCATTACAAATTGGAAAGCTTTGGCGGCGGCATCAGTTCAAGGGCCTCGAGGCAGCAAACAGTCTTGGACAAGTCATTGGCTCTCAATTAGCTGAAGTTAGGATTACACATGTGGCCGCCCCTGTGTTAGATCTGTTAATTGATGGAGCAGACCCAATCATCGGCGATCGATCATTCGGTACCACCCCAGCAGAGGTCGTCCCACTTGCGACGGCATTTATTGATGGATTACAACGCTGCGGTATCACAGCCGTCGTCAAACATATACCTGGTATGGGTCGCGTTGATAAAGATAGCCATGACTCACTTCCCGTAATTTCGACTCCGGTTTCGGCACTAAGAGAGCTCGACTGGGTAACGTTCAAGTTGGTGACAGGAACTCAATGGGCAATGACGGCACATGTCGTCATACCAGAGTGGGATAACAAGCCAATCACGCAATCCGAACAAGGAATTAAAAGAATCCGCGAGACTTTTGGTGATCGAATCATCGTTTCGGACTGTCTCACAATGGGCGCAATCAAGGGATCTATTGAAGAAAGAGTCACAGAGACGCTTAATGCTGGTGTTGACCTTGCCCTGTTCTCTAATGGCTCCGATGCCGAACGTCGTCGCGCGGTGACCGCGTCGGGTGAGCCGCGAGTAACTCGCGAAGATCCGACAGCCTTAAGTTACCTACCACCTGCGGTCCTTCAACAACTACTGAAAAAACTAGCCAAGGTAGATTTAGACAGGATATTGTCAGACCCCACGTGGGACCGGCCCAACTAAATCGCTAAAGCGCGTCCACCATGAACGCGACAGCGTCTGCGAGTTCCTGATCAGAACAGTCCGCGCACAGTCCACGTGCTGGCATTGCGTTATAGCCCTCCACGACATGCTTAACAAGAGTGTCCATTCCCTTATCAAGTCGAGAAGCCCACGCACCCGCATCACCAGTTTTGGGTGCACCAGCAGCACCCGAAATATGACACCCGGCGCAGGCCGCATTATAAACCTGATCCCCAGTGCGCGCTGCTGCTACAACAGATGCCTTACTGATACTCTCAGCACATGGGTCACCCACAACGCAAACGCTCGCAGGCGACTTCAGCCGCTCTAACATTGTGTTTGCGTCCTCGCTGGCAGCCCAAGCCGTTGATACTAGAAGAGCTGTGAGTGTTGCGACTATACGCTTCATTTGCTTCCCCGAACGGATTTATATTTTGGTAATTATAAATACTTAGATCGGCTAATGCTACGGCCTATCTGAAAGGAAAATAAACGAGGACTACCTGGTAAAAGTGGATAGCGAACGGGTTGCGCTTATATTTGATCCATCCAGATAGCCATCACCAAAAACATCGAAAACACGACGAATGAGTTAAGGAAAAAACGAAAAAGCTTTGCTTCGTAATAGTCCACGTCTGGTACCTTCTCTGACAATTAAGATCAGTTTGACCGGACTTTATGGAGAAAGATTGGAGGAATATGGGATTTCAGGTGACAATTTGCCTACATTTCACCAAGCATCACCAGCCTAATCATCTTTTTTCTTAGGGTTATTTTGTCGAGTGGGAGTGTTTTGAGACGCCAATGACAACCGGAAGATGAGAAAGCTTCATCAAGTCTGCTAACATAAAGTCTTAACATAAACGAAGCATATAGCGTTTACTTCTTTCACAGCGCCCGTAGCTCAGCTGGATAGAGCGTTGCCCTCCGGAGGCAAAGGTCAGAGGTTCGAATCCTCTCGGGCGCGCCAATGAAAATACATCAGAACAAAAAACCTCTTTGCAACTGGTGAAGCTCACTCTCATACTCAAACATCCCCAACACGCTATTACAGTAACTCTCAGGTCCAAAAAGTCTGTGGTATCCGATAGCTGGCGAATTCAGAATCATTTCGAAGACTCATACGGCACCGATTTCAACACTCGTGATTTTTGACGATTCCGATCCGTATTTACAGGAGCGACTCCCTTAACTGTTCCTTTGTAATAGAAAAATCAACGATATCTTGAAGGTAAAGGTCAAAGGTTAGAATCCGCCCTAGCCTGCGACTGTATGCCTGTAAAGAGCTCCTTATTTTCGTGAGGTCCAGATAAGTCAATCAACCAATAGAAAGAGTTATCTAGCCCAAGGTTTTTTTCGTTTGGAAAAATTGATCTTCGGGGAACGAATCGACAAATATATTGTCTATAATGAACGAGACAAGAGAATAAAAATAAGATCTGTAGCCAAGTGACTATTCAAGCGAAAAGACTATGCAGCTTGCAGCTCCCTGACTCAAAAGATCGG
>CAJWIY010000026.1 GCA_913042205.1 uncultured Gammaproteobacteria bacterium | reverse complement strand
TGCTAGGTTTTAAAACGATGGATAAAAAGCCGTCACAAGGTTCGATTTACTTGTTTGTCGGGGCTGACGATGTTCGATTTAAACGTCAGGTGATTCCCGGCGATCAGCTCGTTCTGGAAGCCGAAGTCTTGCGTGTACGAGCAGGCGTTTGGAAGTTTGGTTGTCGCGCTAGTGTTGATGGCGAGACAGTCTGTACAGCCACTATTTTGTGTGCGGATAGAAAAGTTTGACGAATATTCATCCACAGGCAATAGTTGACCCGAAGGCAGAGCTAGCCCAAGACGTTGAGATTGGTCCTTTTGCCATAATCGGTCCTGAGGTAACGATTGGTGCAGGAACGGTGGTTGGTCCCCATGCCATCGTCAAAGGGCTTACTACACTTGGTGAGGGCAATCGTATTTTTCAATTCGCCTCTGTGGGCGAAGATTGCCAAGACAAAAAATATAAGGGTGAGCGTACCCAACTGATTGTCGGTGACGGTAACGTTATTCGTGAAGGCGTAACACTGCATCGTGGCACAGCGCAGGACCGTTCGGTTACTCGTATCGGTTCGCATAATTTACTCATGTGTTATGTCCACGTCGCGCACGACTGCACTATAGGTGATGACGTCATTATGGCGAATAACACAGCTATTGCTGGTCATGTGCATGTGGGTGATGGTGCAATTCTTGGTGGTGGCACGCTTGTCCATCAATTCTGTCGCATTGGTCGGTATGCAATGACAGCTGCAGGAACTGTGGTGTTGCAAGATATTCCCGCATTCGTGACGTGCTCGGGAAATCGCGCAGAAGCACATGGAATGAACGTTGAGGGAATGCGTCGCCGGGGTGTGAACACTGATGTCATAAACCGGCTTAGAGAAGCTTATAAAACGGTGTACCGTCGTGGATTGACCCTAGACCAGGCTATTGCCGAGCTTGATCAAGACAGCGTCGGATGTGATGAAGTTAGTGCTTTTCTCGAGAGTCTAAAATCCTCCCAGCGAGGAATCGTCCGCTGATGCAGATCTGTGTGGCGGCCGGAGAGGTCTCTGGTGACCAGATTCTTGCTCCCATACTTTCTCGTGTTTCTGAGTTTGCCCCAGTGGTTTTTAGCGGTATTGGTGGGCCCAAGATGATTAAGGCAGGAATGTATCCGATTTTTCCGATGGATCATTTATCTGTGATGGGAATCATGGAGGTTGTTCCCCGGCTCCCTAAACTTATATTGATACGTCAACAGATGAGGCATTATTTAGAGGCGCTGCAACCAAGCGCTTTGGTCACGTGTGATGCGCCTGATTTCAATTTGTCGCTTTGTGCTTTTGCGAAATCACTTGGGGTTCCGGCTATTCATGTCGTTAGTCCTTCGGTTTGGGCGTGGCGTCAATCCAGGATTCCGAAGATTGCTCGCCAAATAGATCTCTTGTTGTGCGTATTTCCCTTCGAACCTGCACTATACAAGGGGACAGGTCTTCGATGCGAATTCATAGGCCACCCACTGACCACCCAAATAAGGTTTAACCCAGACCCTGCAGTCTCTGCCGCAGCGTTGAAGCTTCCGGTGGATGGTCTGATTCTTGGAATGTTGCCTGGCAGTCGGGAGTCCGAAGTGAAAAGATTGTTGCCTCTGTTCCTAGCAGTGTTTGATCGCTTGGTGGCTGAGGATAAAGATCTAGTTGGTGTTATTCCCGCAGCCACTGGAGATTTATACGAATTGATTCAGTCGATGGTCGGCTTGCGTCCGATGCGAGTCGTTCATGGGAAGTCTCAAGCAGTGATTGCGGCATCTAAGGCCGTGTTAGTTGCATCCGGCACTGCGGCCCTAGAGTCGGTGTTAACGGGTCGGCCCACAGTTGCAGCATATAAGATGAATCCATGGACCTACCGACTGGTGAAAAGTAAGGTCAAAACCGAGTTTGTAACGCTTCCAAATTTTCTTGCGAATCATGGGCTAATACCTGAACTGATTCAGGAAAAAGCATCTGTAAAATCGATTGTAGACGCTATTCTCCCCATGCTTAAAGAAAGTCCAGCTAATCAGTTTTTAACAGAAGCTCAAAAGATCTATGATTCGTTAGCTGGTGATGTATCTGGTCGCGCAGCAGAAGTAATTTTGGAACAGTTATCTTGAGCTTGATTATCGGTGTTGACGAGGTCGGACGAGGCCCCCTTGCGGGACCTGTTGTGACATGTGCGGTAATGTGGCCAGATGATCACGGCATCAACCAGTTAGCTGACTCGAAAAAGCTTTCCCCAAAAAAACGCGAGGCTTTGGTCCCATTGATCTATGAGAAAGCACTCAAAATTAGCTATGGACGTGCGGAAGTTGAGGAGATTGATGCACTCAACATCCTGCGGGCGACCATGCTCGCGATGGAGCGAGCTGTCGATGGATTGGGTGACTTAGATGAAAAGATACAAATTGACGGTAATCGGATCCCCGACAGTCTAAAAGGACGCGCCGAGGCGGTGATTGGCGGAGATGGTCTAGTGTCTGCAATTTCAGCGGCATCAATTCTGGCTAAAGTCACGCGCGACAAAGAGATGGTGGCGTTGTCTGAGATCTATCCAGGCTATGGTCTTGAAGCGCATGCGGGCTATCCAACTAAATTGCATATCGAAGCACTGCAACTATTGGGAGTCACACCAATCCATCGACGTTCGTTTGGTCCAGTCAGACGCATATTGGAGATGGCATGACACAGTTCGTTCACTTAAGGACACACTCTGAATATTCGATGGTTGATGGCTTATTCCGGGTGGAGGAACTTGTTGGTCAAGTAGCTGGTTATGCGATGCCAGCTGTCGCGCTAACAGATGATTCGAATTTGTTCGCTTCGGTGAAATTTTATCGGGCATGTTTGTTGCGAGGTATTCAGCCAATCATCGGCACCGATTGTTGGGTAAAAGGCGATGTTGGCTTTGGCCGACTGACACTTATTGCAATGAATCAAGAGGGCTACAAAAATCTTCTGGAGCTCTTATCTTTAGGCTGGCTAAAGGGTCAAGACGGTGATTACGCTCTTTTGAACTGGGAGTGGGTGGACGATCATGCTGCTGGATTGATTTGTCTTACAGGGGCGACGGAAGGGGAGATTGGGCGATTGGTGACTGCCGGCCAACATGACAAGGCTGGCGATGTTCTAGAGAAATACCATTCAGTTTTCGCCGATCGACTCTATTTCGAATTGACCCGAGTCGGTTTGCCGGGTGAGACAGCACTAGCGCAGTTTGGTGTAGCGGCTTCTGATCGCCTACTTATTCCATTGGTTGCGACAAATGTGGCCTGTTTCGGGCAAGTTAACGATTTTGAGGCCCATGAAACACGGGTCTGTATCCACGATAGTGTGACGCTGGATGATAAGAGGCGCGTTCATCGGCACACGCCAGAACAGTGGCTAAAGTCGCAGGAGACCATGATTGAATTATTTTCGGACCTACCCGATGCCATCACCAACACCGTACGAATAGCCAAACGTTGTGGTGTCGAATTGGCTCTTGGTGCCCATTTCCTGCCTGAATATCCGGTACCTGATGGATTAACGTTGGATGAATTTTTCCGCAAGTTTTCGCAAGACGGCCTGACGGCTCGTTTAGAGTCTGCCAAATCCTATGGCCAGATACTTGATGAGGCTGTTTATCGTAATCGTCTGGATTTTGAAGTGGGAGTGATCCTACAAATGGGATTTCCCGGATATTTCCTTATCGTCGCAGACTTTATTCAATGGGCCAAGGATCATGCGATACCAGTGGGTCCGGGGCGAGGCTCTGGTGCCGGATCGATTGTTGCCTGGGCTCTAAAGATAACCGACCTTGATCCTATCGAACACGAGCTGCTTTTCGAACGCTTCTTAAATCCAGAGCGGGTATCGATGCCTGATTTTGATATCGATTTTTGTATGGAGGGCCGGGATCGCGTGATCGATTATGTGGCTGGGCGTTATGGCCGCTACTCCGTTAGTCAGATTGTAACCTTTGGCTCAATGGCTGCTAAGGCGGTGGTGCGTGACGTTACCCGTGTCCAGGGTAAGCCATATAGCCTCGGTGACCGACTCGCTAAGCTTATTCCATTCGAGGTTGGTGTGACTTTGAACAAGGCATTTGAGGCTGAACCTCAGCTTAAGAAACTGGTTGAGGAGGATGATGAAGTTCGCGAAGTTTGGGATATGGCCCTAAAACTTGAAGGTTTATCGCGTAATACTGGTAAACATGCTGGTGGTGTTGTAATCGCGCCCGGAAAACTCACTGATTTTACAGCACTTCTATCAGCTGAGGATGGTTCAAGTCTGGTTACTCAGCTAGATAAGGATGATGTCGAAGCGGCGGGCCTCGTAAAGTTTGATTTCTTAGGATTGCGGACTTTAACTATAATCGATTGGGCCCTCGATTTGATTCGCGAGACCAGGGATAAGGCCCCAGTTATTGAGCGGATTCCGATGGACGATCGAGAAGTGCTTAAATTACTGTGTCGTGGCGATACGACTGCGGTATTTCAACTTGAGTCACGTGGGATGAAAGAGCTGATCCGTAGACTTAAACCAAACTCTTTTGAAGACATCGTTGCACTGGTGGCACTATTCCGGCCTGGTCCATTGCAGTCGGGCATGGTGGATGACTTTATTAATCGGAAGCATGGTCGCGCCAAGGTTGAATATCTACACCCAGATCTAGAGCCAATCCTGAAAAATACTTATGGAGTGATTCTCTATCAAGAACAGGTAATGCAGATCGCACAGGTGCTCGCGAATTACTCACTTGGCGGCGCGGACTTATTACGCCGAGCTATGGGAAAGAAGAAGCCCGAAGAGATGGAGAAGCAGCGTGAGATTTTCTTAAACGGGACAAACGATCGAGGGATCGATCCGATCCTGGCCGGTTCAATTTTTGACTTGATGGAGAAATTCGCTGGTTACGGATTTAACAAATCGCATTCGGCCGCATATGCGCTGGTGTCCTACCAAACAGCATTTTTGAAGACCCATTATCCAGCCGAATTTATGGCGGCCGTGCTGTCGTCTGATATGGATAACACAGACAAGGTGGTTCCTCTAATCGAAGAGTGCCGTCGGATGGGCCTCAATGTTAGGCCACCTGATGTGAATGGGGGAGCCTTTAGATTTTCGGTGAAAGACGGCGAAGTGATTTATGGACTTGGAGCAATAAAGGGTTTAGGGGAGGGCCCAACTTCTGAATTAGTTGGATCACGCAAACTTGGTGGTGCGTTCATGAATCTTTTTGATTTCTGTCGTCGCGTCGGTGCTAATAGGGTGAATCGTCGTGCACTTGAAGCGTTAATCCGGGCTGGTGCGTTTGATTCTTTCGACGAACCACGCTGGATTTTGATGTCATCGCTAGAGGACGCGATCAGTCAGGCTGACCAAGAGGCCCGAAATGAAGCTGTTGGAATTGAAGATATGTTTGGGTTGGGTGGTGAATCTGAGCCTAGTACTGCTGCTGACCCCTATCAGCGTCATCGCAGTGCCACTAGATGGTCTGAGCGCGACGTCTTACGTGGTGAGAAAGAAACATTAGGGCTATACCTAACGGGTCATCCCATTGATTGGTATGCAGATGATCTGAAAGGATTGGGGGCTACACCAATTGAAAATCTGGAACGCTCGAGAGATACAGTAAGAACGGTCGGTCTGCTTGTTGGCCTTCGCGTGATCAGAAACAAGCGGGGTGATTCGTTTGGGGTTGTGACTATTGATGATCGAACCGCAAGGATAGATGTCACCATCTTTGCAGATCTGTTTGCCAATTGCCGCGAAAAGTTACTTGATGACGCGCTGCTAGTAATCGAAGGTAATATCAGCTTCGATGAATTCACAAATGGATTGAAGATGCGAGCGACCAAGGTCGAGACACTCGAGGACGCGAGAAAGCTATCTGCCTCGAGTCTTAAGGTTCACCTCGAGAATCGGCCTCCTGAATTTGCCGATACCTTGATTTCAACAATCCAACCATATTTGGGCGGTGAGTGCCCGGTTATAATCGAGTACAATACTCCTGAAGCTAGTGGTGAGATTGTTTTGGGGGAGCATTATCTCGTACACCCCAGTGATTCGCTATTACTGGAATTACAGGAGTTGCTCGGGCGCGACCGGGTGTATCTCGACTTCTCTGCAAGGACATATCAGCCCGCATGAATCCGCATTATCTCGATTTTGAGCAGCCTATCGCAGACCTCGATTCCAAGATTGATGAGTTGAGGCATCTGTCGACTGAGTCTGGAATCAATATCGCAGAAGAAGTTGCGAGATTGCAGGCGAAATCAAAAACACTGACAGAAAAAATTTTCTCAGATTTATCGATATGGCAAAAGGTACAGCTGGCTCGACATCCAAAGCGTCCTTATACCCTTGAGTACGTTAAGAATTTGATCGAAGGGTTTGATGAGTTGCATGGAGATCGCTTGTTCGGAGATGATCAGGCGCTTGTGGGCGGTCTTGGCGAATTTCGTGGTCGACCAGTGATGGTGATTGGCCACGAAAAGGGCCGAAGTGTAAAAGAGAAGGTGGTACGTAATTTTGGAATGCCACGTCCTGAAGGCTATCGGAAAAGCCAGCGTCTGATGCAAATGGCCGAGCGCTTTAGGATACCAGTACTTACGTTTATTGATACCCCAGGAGCGTATCCTGGAATTGACGCGGAAGAGCGCGGCCAGAGTGAAGCGATTGCTAAGAGCCTTGCTGTAATGTCGCGTCTAAAGACCCCGATCGTGACGTCGGTCATCGGTGAAGGTGGCTCGGGTGGGGCTCTTGCGATTGGTGTATGTGATAAATTGTTGATGCTGGAGTTCTCAACCTACTCAGTCATTTCGCCAGAGGGTTGTGCATCCATTTTATGGAAGAGCTCGACAAATGCTCCTGAGGCTGCTGAAGCAATGGGAATTACTGCGGATAGACTTTTCTCATTGGGTCTGGTTGATCATTTGGTACGTGAGCCTCTGGGCGGTGCACACCGAGCGCCTGAAATGGCAGCTATAGCGCTCGGTGATGCGATTGAAGGGCAGCTCGATATTTTGGTTGGTTTGTCGGACGAGCAATTACTCGGGTCTCGTTATCAGAAATTGATGCGATTCGGTGTCGGTCGCAGCTGAAGAACTACTTGGGCCACACTGGCCAGCGGTCGGTCATCGCGTACATTTGATGGTTAGCGGTGGCTCGGACTCGATGGCTTTGCTGGCCTTGGTTGGCGATTTTTCAAAAGTTGTTCCCCGTACGGTGATTGTTCATCACTGTCATCATGGTGTTGCCGCTGAGGCGGATGATTGGAGCATTTTTGTCCAGTCCGAAGCTGAGCGGAAAGGATTTGTATTTCGACTTCACTATCTGAATCTCGGTCTGGGTCCTGAGTTTGAGGCTAGAGCTCGTGAGTTGCGGTATGAGAAGGTAATGAGCGAGGTGACAGCCAATGAAGTTGTATTAACCGCACATCATCGTGATGACCAAATTGAGACACTTCTCATGCGCCTATCGCAAGGATCGGGTCTGATTGGTTTAGGTGGTATCCCGATTTCACGTGCGTTTGGCCTAGGCGTTTTGGTAAGGCCGCTATTGTCAGTATCTCGTAGGCAATTGAGGCAAGTCCTAACGGTCCACGATCTTGAACATATCGAGGATCCATCGAATCAGGATCCCTCCTACCTTAGAAACTTCATAAGGCTTCAATTTTTACCTGCCTTGGCGCGTGTCGCACCCGAAATAGGGGAGAAATTACTAGAATTATCAAAGTCAGCGACAGGTCGTACCAAACAGATGGCGTCACGCTTGGGTAAGCAGTTACCTGTCCCAGGTGTCGAATATGTAGATATGGCGTCAACCGAAATATTGATTGCATGGCAAGTACGTTTCTTCGCTCAAATGCAAGCCTGTTATGCACCATCCACGTCACAGATTTTGGAGTTTTCTCGGCAGTGTCTTGAGGCGGCTGATGATCGATCTCCTGAAGTACCAGTAGGCCCAAATGTGGTTATTCGAAGATGGGGTGCAAAACTCTACTGGATTGATAGTAAAAAGCTTGGTGAAGAAGTAGGAAACGAAATAATACGATTTGAGAAGTTGGCACCAAAACAGCGTATTGAGCTGCGATTCCCAAACGGTATTTTAACATTGAGAACCGGAGCAGTGTCTGAGGATGTCTCTATATTTTGGGGGGTTAAAGGTCGAAGCTTCCGCAGGGGCCGTAACCGCCCACTGCAGAGCCTCAAGCAGCTAGCACAGATGCTTGGTGTACCGCCATGGTTACGCAAACGAACCCCCGTGGTCGCGATTTCAGATCGAATTGTCGGTTGGGGTGATATTGATTGCAGGGATCGTGGCTTGATACCGCATTCTTTGCACTGGGGGTGGCGCTTTGTCACTAGGAATGGAGCCGATTCCTCTGTATCCTGATTTCCCATCTCAGTAAAACGTTTCTGCGACATTATCGGCGGACTTGATAAAAGGACTGTAGGCCAACATGAATCGATTCGTGTTTGTGACTGGCGGGGTGGTGTCTTCGCTTGGTAAAGGAATAGCAGCGGCCTCGCTGGGCGCTATTCTCGAAGCCCGTGGTCTTAAGGTCACTATGTTGAAGCTTGATCCATACATCAACGTCGACCCAGGCACTATGAGCCCGTTTCAGCATGGTGAGGTATTTGTTACAGATGACGGTGCTGAGACTGATTTGGATCTGGGTCACTATGAGCGGTTCATCCGGACCCGTATGTCGCAAAAGAACAATTTCACGGCAGGGCGAGTATATGAGGATGTATTGAGAAAGGAACGCCATGGTGATTACCTTGGCGGGACTGTTCAGGTCATTCCGCACATTACCGATGAAATCAAACATAAAATTATGTCTGGAGCTCAAGGCGTCGATGTCGCCATCGTTGAGATAGGTGGAACTGTCGGTGACATCGAGTCACTACCATTTTTAGAGGCTGTACGTCAGTTACGCCAAGAACTGGGTTTTTCACGTGCTTTGTTGATGCATTTAACTTTGGTTCCTTACATCGCGACAGCGGGTGAAACCAAGACCAAGCCAACGCAGCACTCGGTTAAAGAACTTCGCTCGATAGGGTTACAACCTGACGTCCTGATCTGTCGCTCGGATCATGAAATAGATATCGCGAGCCGAAGGAAAATTGCTTTATTTACCAATGTGGAAGAGCGCGCAGTGATCCCATTGAATGATGCCGATACTATCTATCAAATCCCCATCATGTTGCATGAACAGGGTCTTGACCAACTAATCGTTGATAAGCTAAGCCTGAAGTGTCAAGAAGCTGATTTAGGTGAATGGGTCCGTGTAGTAGATGCACAACTCAACCCACTCAAATCAGTTGAGATTGCAATGGTTGGTAAGTATATGGACTTACTTGACGCCTATAAGTCATTGATTGAGGCGATGATCCATGCGGGCATTCAGACGCGTACGCGGATAAATTTTCGTTATATCGATTCTGAAGACATTGAGAAACGCGGTCTTGAATTGATGGATGGTGTGGATGCAATCTTGGTTCCGGGTGGGTTCGGTGAGCGCGGTATCGAGGGTAAAATCGCTGCTGTTTGCCATGCGCGTGAAAATAAAATCCCTTATTTGGGTATTTGTTTGGGAATGCAGGCGGCTGTAATCGAATTTGCGCGCCATGTTGCAGGAATCCATGGTGCTACTTCAAGTGAGTTCGAACCATCGGCAGAACATCCGGTGATAGCTCTCATCACCGAGTGGACGCGAGCAGACGGTACCCGAGAACATCGCACAGAAAAGAGTGATTTAGGTGGCACTATGCGTCTGGGTGCTGAGGAATGTCTTCTTACGTCAGGCTCAAAAGTTGCCAGGATTTATGGTTCTAACGTAGTCACTGAGCGCCATCGTCACCGTTGGGAGTTCAATAACGATTATCTGACTCATCTCTCGAACGCTGGCCTCAAGGTGGCTGGTCGTTCAATTGACGAAACCTTGGTTGAGGTGGTGGAGGTTGACGACCACCCATGGTTTGTCGGTTGTCAGTTCCACCCTGAATTTACTTCAACACCGCGCGACGGACATCCGCTGTTTACAAGCTTTGTTGAAGCAGCAATCAGCTATTCGAAGACGGGCGAGAAGGAAGCCTTGTTTTCATGAAATCTGTGATCAACATCGGTGATATGCCCTGTTCAAACACACACCCCCTGATGCTTTTCGGTGGCATGAATGTTTTAGAATCTAGAGAGCTGGCGTTTGAGATTGCTGAAGTCTACGTCGAGGTCTGTGGAAAACTTCAGATACCTTATGTTTTCAAGGCGAGCTTTGACAAGGCAAACCGTTCCAGTGGTAGAAGTTTTCGTGGTCCCGGGATTGAGCGAGGGCTAACTTGGCTGTCTGACATAAAGTCACGTTTCAATGTACCTCTGATTACAGACGTACATGAGCCAGATCAGGCGCAGGTCGCCGCCGAAATTTGCGAGGTGATCCAGTTGCCTGCCTTTTTATCGCGCCAGACTGATCTGGTTGTTGCGATGGCGGAGACCGGAGCGGTCGTCAACGTAAAAAAAGCGCAGTTCTTGGCCCCTCATGAAATGAAGCACATAATTGATAAGTTCATCGAAGCCGGAAACGATCGAGTGATCCTGTGTGAGCGAGGATCAAGTTTTGGTTATAACAACCTCGTAGTTGACATGCTTGGCTTCGGAATCATGAAACAGATGCATGTCCCCGTGATTTTTGATGTGACGCATGCGCTTCAAAAGCCGGGCGGTCAAATAGACTCAGCCGGTGGTCGCCGCGAGCAGGTGACTGAACTAGCGCGAGCAGGGGTATCGCTTGGTCTTGCGGGGTTATTTTTGGAATCACATCCAGACCCATCGAAAGCCAAATGTGATGGCCCGTGCGCATTGCCGCTCGATAAGCTTGAACCGTTTTTATTACAATTAAAGGCTATTGATGGCCTTGTTAAATCATTTGATGTTTTGGAGACAAACAACTAATGACGGTAATCGCCAAAGTAATTGGTCGCGAAATCATGGACTCACGCGGAAACCCAACAGTTGAGGCCGACGTTATTTTAGAATCAGGTGTGGTTGGTCGCGCTTCCGCGCCATCCGGTGCATCAACTGGCTCTCGTGAGGCTCTCGAGCTGCGCGATCGAGATGGCAATCGTTATCTGGGTAAAGGCGTCACACGTGCAGTTCAGAATGTGAACAGGTCGATTGCAGAGGCGGTTGTAGGTCGCGACGCCGAAGACCAGCGCGGTCTTGATGACACGATGATTGAGCTGGATGCTACTGACAATAAGTCAAAGCTCGGCGCCAACGCGATGCTGGCTGTATCCCTAGCGACAGCGCACGCGCACGCAAAAGACCAACGCGTGCCCTTATACCAGCACATTGCAATTCTGCACGGAAATACAGAGCCACTCACTCTTCCTGTGCCGATGATGAATATTATAAACGGTGGCGAGCATGCGGATAATAACGTTGATATCCAGGAATTTATGATACAGCCAGTGTCGGCGGAAAGTTTCACAGAGGCCCTCCGTATGGGTTCTGAAGTCTTCCATCACCTGAAAAAAGTATTGGTAGCTCACGGTATGAATACAGCGGTCGGTGATGAGGGTGGTTTCGCCCCGAACCTACCATCGAATGAAGCAGCTCTTTCTGTAATCGCTGAAGCTGTCGCCAATGCAGGTTATGAGCTTGGTGAAGATATCACGCTCGCGCTTGATTGCGCCGCGAGCGAGTTCTATTCCAACGGTCACTACGAGCTCGCTGGTGAGAGCCGTAGTTTTGACTCTAAAAGTTTTGCAGACTATCTGGGCGGATTGTGTGACAGCTATCCAATTATCTCAATCGAGGACGGTTTGGATGAAAGCGACTGGGATGGCTGGGCGTATTTGACCGAGAGTCTGGGTTCGCGATGTCAGCTAGTGGGTGATGACCTTTTTGTGACTAATACTAGTATTTTAAATCGCGGCATCGAGCAGGGGGTCGGCAATTCGATATTGATCAAGTTCAACCAGATTGGAACTCTCTCAGAAACTCTCGATGCCATCAATATGGCGCAGCAGGCAGGTTACACGGCAGTGATTTCACATCGTTCTGGTGAGACGGAGGACACAACAATCTCAGACTTGGCGGTCGGTACCTCGGCCGGTCAGATTAAGACAGGCTCTCTCTGTCGTTCAGATCGGGTCGCTAAATACAATCAATTGCTACGCATAGAACAAACACTTAAAACTCAAGCGAAATATGCAGGCCGTGGAGCCATTTTCGGGCAGTCATGACAGGAAGGTTGGTTCTTATTGGTCTCACGATTCTGCTGGCGCTGTCCCAATACCAGCTGTGGTTTGGAACAGGCTCAATTTCTGAATTGCAAAGACTGACTGATGAACTTGAGAAACAGGAAACTGAGAATCAACGCCTGAGTTCCCGGAACGATGAACTTGTCTCCGAGGTCAATGCCTTAAAAACAGATCCTGACGCCATCGAAGAACTCCTCCGATCGCGTTTTGGTTACATAAAAGAGGGCGAAACCTTCATACGGTTGTTGCCGAAGAGCGAGTCCTCGCGTGACTAAACTGTGGGCCGTGATACCCGCCGGGGGCGCAGGCCTTCGATATGGTTCTGAAACCCCGAAGCAGTTTATAACCGTGGCCGGATTAACGGTTCTGGAGCACGTGTTAAAAGCGTTCCTGGTCCTAAATGTGTTCGAATCAATTGTAGTCCCCGTGCCATCCGAGGATATTAATTTCCATGGGCTGACTGGCGCCAAGGACGAGTCGATTGTCTCGATAGCTGGTGGGCTTGAGCGTGCCGATAGTGTCTATGCCGGGCTTGACTGGATTCGGGCACAGGGTGCAGGCGACGATGATTGGGTATTTGTACATGACGCGGCGCGGCCACTTATTACAGGCAATGAATTGAAAGTGTTATTAGGTGCAATTAACACACCAGACTGCCCGGGCGTTGTTCTGGGGATGCCCGCATCGGATACGCTAAAACGTATTGACCAAAAACGTGGTCACGGGGGAGGAAGCGGTATCCAAATCGCAGAGACCATTGATCGTACAGACCTGTGGCATGCGATGACGCCGCAGGTTTTTCAGCTTAGTGGGCTGATTGAAGCGCTTGATCAGATGAAAGCATCCGGCCTTTTTGTTACCGACGAAGCCCAAGCGATGGAGGCGACTGGTAACATGCCCTGGCTCGTTCAGGGTCTCAGGTCGAATATTAAGCTTACTTACCCAGAGGATCTGAAACTTATCGAGGCAATACTTTCCAGTCGTCAGGAGGTGTCCACATGATACGGATCGGACAGGGGTTTGACGTCCACAGGGTCGAGCCGGGCGATGGTATGACTTTAGGTGGTCTTTGGGTACCTTGTGGATATCAAATCGTCGCGCACAGCGATGGTGATATCGTGTTTCACGCCATCATGGATGCAATGCTTGGAAGTCTTGCGCTGGGAGACATAGGTCAGTTTTTTCCAGACACAGATTCAAGATTTAAGGGGGCCGACTCCGCTGAATTGATACGAGAAGTGAGACGCCTATGTCTGGTCAAAGGATATTCTGTATCAAATCTTGATCTGACGATCTTATGCGAGGAACCTAAAGTTGGTCCTGTTCGTGATGCGATGCGTCAGTGCATAGCCGATGTTCTAGAAACACCACCCGATCAGATTTCCGTTAAAGCCACGACCACGGAAAGGTTAGGCTCTCTAGGGCGTGGCGAGGGAATTGCCGTGATGGCCTCGGTATTGATGCGCGCCCATTGAATAATCTCGTTTACGGTAATCGATCCATTGAATTGTCGCACCTTCCGAGAGGACACGGAGAATCTGTATTTGAGGGCACATATCGCGCTGAAGCGTCTGATTTCGTTGTCACAGAGGATCTAGGATTTGAACCGGATGGGAGTGGGCCACATATCTGGGCGCTTATACGAAAGGTAGGAATCTCCAGCGAGGAAGCATGCTCACGCCTCGGTCAGGCCACGAAAACTCCACGAAAGGACCTTGGCTACGCCGGTAAGAAAGATACCCACGCGATTTCGATTCAGTGGGTAAGCCTTCCTGATTCGGCCAGGATAGACGTGGGTCCTATCGATTCCTGCTTGGAAGTATTGCGGTTAAGCCGTAATCAGCGGAAGTTAAAGATCGGGCAGTTAACGGGGAATCATTTTCAATTGCGTCTTTACGGTGTCGTTACAGGCAATTTTAGCGAGCGATTGAAGGCCATAGGTAGCGTCGGCGTCCCGAATTACTTCGGTGTTCAGCGATTTGGCAGATCAGGTTCCAATCTCGAGAAGGCACGACGACTTGCTCGAAGGGATCCGGGTGGGAGCCAGCGATTACATCCTAGGGACGGCATGGCGGCATCAGCCGCCCGCTCGGCAGGGTTTAACGCCGTTGTTGCTGAGCGACTGGATAACGATCGATGGCTTGATGTTGCGGTCGGTGATGTGGTCTCACTGGCTGGTCGTGGTAGTCATTTCTTAGCATCAGAGGCTGACATATCGAGTGTCAAATCAAGGATTATGGTCGGTGAGCTGGATACGACAGCGCCAATGGCTGGTAGGATTAGTAAGACCTCGTCTGAACAAAATGCTCTTGAGACAGCTACTTTACAAACCGATCCTGAGTTATTTGCTTGGATGACCGGTATCTTTCGGAATGAGGACCGACGAGCGGTTCGGGTCTTACCCAAGCAGTTGGAAGCTGAGGTTACAGAGAATACACTCGATTTGTCGTTCTGGTTGCCCAAGGGCTCCTTTGCGACAGCCGTATTGAACGAATTAGGAACTCTGCGGGAGCCATATGCACGGACTGCTTCATGAACGCGGCCTGAGTCGCCTGGTCGAGACCCTCGGCGATTTAGGAATCAATGACGTATTTGTTTTGGATGCATTTCGTCGTGTGCCACGCCACCTTTTTGTCGATCCCGCCGTGTCTGATTCGGCGTACACAGACGTCACCCTACCGCTCGGTTATCAGCAGACCTTGTCACAGCCGTCGGTTGTGGCGCGTATGCTAGAGCTTTTGCGGGGTGGTCGACAATTGAATCGAGTACTTGAGATCGGCGCAGGGTCAGGTTTTCAGACGGGTCTGTTGGCATATCTGGCAGAGCAGGTATTTGCAATCGAGCGAATAGCGCCTTTGGCCACAGAGGCCCGAAGGCGGATGGATACGCTCGAGCTTGAAAATATCGTGATCCGTCATGGCGATGGCCTACTCGGTTGGCCTGAGTTTGCGCCCTTTGATGGCATTATATTGGCCGCTTGCCCTGAGGCGGTTCCGGAGACCCTTTTTGATCAGCTAGCTGATGGGGGTCGGCTCATTGCTCCGGTTGGAGTAGGCCAAACACAACAATTGATCCTATACATTCGTGATGGTGAGGCGATCGAAGAGATACCTCTAGACACCGCATTTTTTGTTCCCGCATTGGCAGGGCTGGAATGAGTTGGTTTGGGATTTGGGTGCGTGGCCTTGCGATGGGGGCCGCCGACGCTGTTCCTGGTGTGTCCGGCGGAACGGTAGCGTTCCTGACGGGTATCTACGAGCGCTGGATAGCTGTGTTGATAGCGATAAGACCAGATTTGTGGGCCGTCTTTCGAAGGGAGGGAGTCCGAGGACTCTGGTTGCGTCTGGATGGGGGTTTCGTGGTTCCACTAGTGGTTGGAATTTTGACGTCGCTAATTATCCTCGCGCATTGGATCAAGGACTGGCTTGAGGTCTTTCCTGACCGGGTATGGGGGTTTTTCTTGGGGCTCGTTTTCGCGATGGGAATAGCGATGCTTTCCGACCTGCGATCCTCGATGCGATCCAAAGACTGGGTCTTGTTGGCTTTTGGTATCTTTACCGCCTTAGCCCTCGGATTGCAGACCCCGCAATCGGCAAATCCCGCGCTCTGGGTGTGGCCCTTCGCCGGGGCGATGGCACTGTCGGCGATGCTGTTACCTGGAATTTCGGGGAGTTTCTTGTTGTTGCTCGCGGGCTTATATCCGGCACTGATTTCTGCGGTCAGTGCCCCGGATATTAAAGTCTTAGCATTATTCATTGGCGGCGGTGCCGTTGGGATTCTGGTGATGGCACACGTCCTAAAGGCGTTGTTTGCGAGGTACCGCATCGAGGCGTTGAGCTGTCTGACAGGTTTGGTTTTTGGTGCACTGGTCAGGGTATGGCCCTGGCAGGGAACCGGTGATGATGGTTCGATTAGTCTGTTGATCCCGACCGTGGACGTTTTGTGGGGTCCGCTTGGGCTAGCGTTCTCTGGTTTTGTGCTGGCATCGTTGGCGTTGAGATTATCGGCTCGGGACGGGATATGATCCAATGAAACATTTCTGGGTTACGGTCGGTTTGTTGGCAGGATGTTCGGCCCCCTACAACGTACCGACGGATAATCTCGGTAGACCAATCTCATCCGTGAAGATCGAAGTCACAACCATCGAGACCCCAGATCTGGATGCGGAAGAGCCGGGATCGCGCTACGTGGTTCGGCGAGGCGATACCTTGTTTTCCATAGCTTGGCGTTTTGAGCAGGATCCTGATGTCCTGAAACGCCGTAACGAGTTGAGTTCGGATCTCATTCTGCCCGGCCAGGCGTTGAGGCTCAGGGGCGAGGTTCCGCCCGAACCTGAACCCGAGCCTGAGACGACGACGACGGTGAGGACACCACCCACGATCAGGGCCGAACTCGAACCCAAGAGAGAGCCTCAGGTGAAGGAAAAGCCAGCGCCTGAGATAAAAAAAAGAGAGGAGTCGAGGCCCACGTCTAAGGCTCCGCCTGTACCGCAATTGACGGGTTGGCAGTGGCCTGTTAACGGGCCGATTCTCAAGCGGTATTCATCGAAAACACGGTCCAGTCGTTCCTTGCAGTTGGGCGGTAAGGCGGGGACCCCGGTGAAAGCTGCGGCAAGTGGTCGAGTGGTATATGCCGGTGACGGATTGGTCGGGTTCGGTAATCTGGTAATTATCAGCCACAAGGGCAAGTTTCTTAGTGCCTATGGCCATAACCAGAGCCTCGGCGTCAAAGTGGGCGACGTTGTTGAGCGCGGTGAGGTGATCGCAGCGATGGGATCGACAGGAACTGATAAGGTTAAGTTACACTTTGAAATTCGGAGGCAGGGAAAGCCTATTGATCCAGTATCGTTGATGCCAGAACGTAAGTCCTAGTCGTGGGCTCATCGCAGAGGTGTTGTTCGCTTTGGTAGCGTTCCGCTGGTAGCTATCTCCTTCGAAATAGAGGGCTAGTTCCTCTGTAGATGTTCGATCTTATTCGGAACCCCGTCCCAATCGTCCGCGTCGGGTAATGGGTCTTTTCTTTCAGTGATATTGGGCCAGACTCGCGATAGCTCATCGTTGATTTCGATAAAAACCTGCTGATCTTCCGCGAGCTCGTCCTCTGAGAGGATGGCGTCCACAGGACACTCGGGCTCACAGAGTGCGCAATCGATGCATTCATCTGGGTTGATAACCAGGAAGTTGGGGCCTTCGTAGAAACAATCGACTGGGCACACCTCTACGCAGTCGGTATGTTTACAGCGGATACAGTTATCAACAACAACGAAGGTCATGCGTCTCTCCTCTTAGCGGCCAAGATTTTAGTCGTTTATATCTGAATCGCCAAGTGACTTACGAGCTTTCAGGACAAGCGTCTCCAGCATCGCCCAGGCCTCCCGGGGGGACAGGTCATCAGGATCAAGTCGGGCGAGCAGGCCCACCACTGGGTCCGGTGGCTGACGAAACAGATCTGCCTGCGGCGCTTGACAATGATTTAGAGCGACTTGCTGCGACTCCAGCTCAGCCAGATAAGTTGCGGCGCGGCCAATGATTTCATCTGGTACACCGGCACGTCGGGCGACATGCAGGCCGTGGCTCTGCGATGTCGGGCCATCCATCACTTGATGTAAGAACACGATGTGCTCTCCAGTAACCTGAGCCGTCAAGTGAACGTTAAAGGCAGCCGGCTCACTTTCGGGAAGACTTGTGAGCTCATAGTAGTGTGTGGCGAACAAGGTCAGCGCAGAACGTTTGGCCAAAGCTTCTGCGGATGCCCAGGCAAGTGCGAGACCATCGAATGTGCTAGTACCGCGGCCCACCTCGTCCATCAGAACAAGAGATTGATCTGTCGCCTCGGCGAGGATGGACGCGGTCTCTGTCATCTCAACCATGAACGTTGACCGACCACCGGCGAGGTCATCTGAGGCACCAATTCGGGTGAAGATACGATCAACTGGACCGATGGAGGCACTGTCCGCCGGGACGAAGCTTCCGATCCGAGCAAGGAGCGTAATCAGCGCGGTCTGTCGCATATAGGTGGACTTTCCGCCCATATTTGGTCCCGTGATCAGTGACAATGATCGGGCACTTTTAAGGAGCGTATCGTTCGGCACGAAAGGATCGGGGTTCGCTTTCTCAATCACCGGATGGCGGCCATTTACGATGTTAATCTCGACCGTATCCGAGAGTGTGGGCTCTACCCATCGCATCTGACTGGCGACGGTCGCGAGACTTGTCAGGACATCGAGTGCTGCGAGTGATCGCGTGAGGTCTTTAAGATCATTGATTGATTCGTTAAGTGGTTTGAAAAGAGCTTCGTAAAGCTGACGTTCTCTACTCAAAGCCTGGCTCTCGGCAGACAGCGCCTTGTCCTCAAATGTTTTCAGTTCGGGGGTCGTAAATCGCTCAGCATTCTTGAGGGTCTGTCGCCTCTGAAAATGAGTTGGGGCCTCTTGGGAAGCTAGTGAGGCCCGTGAGATCTCAAAATAATAACCGTGGACACGGTTGTAACCGAGCTTCAGGCCACTGATGCCCGAGTTCGTCCGCTCCGTCTCTTCCATCTCTGTCAGGAGGCTTGACGCGTCGCGAGAGAAACGACGCAACTGGTCGAGTTGCTCGTCGTAGCCTTCACGGATCACACCGCCAGCACTGATCACAACTGAGGGCTCCGACTTAAGCGCCCGGTCGAGTAATTGCTGGATATCTCTTAGCACCAGAATGTCGCCACCGAGTGTGCTCACCGATGCATAATTCGATTGGGTGAGTCGTTCTTTGAGTTCCGGCAGCTCTTTCAGGCTGTCCCTCAGGCGTGTGAGGTCTCGGGGACGTGCAGACTGGAGTCCGATACGGGCGACGATTCGCTCTAAGTCCCCGATTCTTTTTAAGTGGTGGGTGATTATAGTTGTGAGCCCTGAATCGATAAGCTCCCGGACATTCGTGATTCGTCGTTGGGGAATACCCCCGTCTCGGTAGGGTGCGGTGATCCACCGCGCGAGTTCACGACTCCCCATGGCCGTGGATGTCTGATCGATTACCCAGAGCAGTGTATGCCTCCGCTCACCCTTCAGAGTCCGGATGAGTTCTAAATTTTTCTGCGTGGTCTGGTCGAGGATAACCCTGTCATCGTCACGGACATGTTTTGGCCGAGAGAAATGAACGAGCTCTGTCCGTTGTGTGTCGTGGAGATAGGTCAGTAACGCGGCCGTGGCCTCTAAACCCTGCTCACTCACCTCACTCAGCCCCAGACCGGATATTTCGCTGACTTGGTACGTGCGGTCGAGCTCTCGGGACAGTTGATCGAGGGTGAAGTGCCACGCCGGTACCTCTACCTGCGGTATCTGTGGGGTAACAAGGCCTGTGTCTTGGACTAGACATTCATTGGGTTCGATACGCGCAAACAGACTATCAAGCGACTCGCGGCTCAATTGGTCATAGATTAAGATCTCACCTCTGGACACCGAGCCGATAACGACTGAGTAGTTGAGTCCGTGCGTGTTCAGTGCCGCGACTGAGGGCTCCTGACCGGCCTCCATAAAGGCGTCGTCTGTGACAGTTCCGGGGGTGAGGATTCGGGTCACCTCGCGTGCGACGGGTCCCTTGGATTCGCCGGGAACACCAATCTGTTCGCATACGACGACCGCGAGCCCAGCGTTCAGCAGACGTGCCTGGTAGTTCTCAGCGGCGTGATACGGAACCCCGGCCATTGGTATTGGTTCACCAGCTGACTGGCCGCGGCTTGTCAGGGTAATGTCGAGCGTCTCGGCGGCGACTTTAGCATCATCAAAGAAGAG
Organism: uncultured Gammaproteobacteria bacterium; assembly: GCA_913042205.1. Taxonomy (GTDB): domain Bacteria; phylum Pseudomonadota; class Gammaproteobacteria; order Pseudomonadales; family Litorivicinaceae; genus HIMB30. The sequence continues at coordinate 5,064 of CAJWIY010000026.1, read as the reverse complement.
CTCGTAAAAGTCACCCATACGGTAAAATACAAGCGATGTCGGATATTGTTCCTTTATAGCGAGGTATTGCTGCATCATGGGGGTGTGCTGAGGCGGTGGGGCTGTTTGATCCATGGTGGCATTCTAAAGAAAAGACTCGGATTGGTGTATGACTTCAGAAATTTCGGTTGTCCTAAATGCATTGCACGCTCGTTTGACAGCGGCGAATCAGACGGTTTCTGTAGCCGAGAGTTGTACCGGAGGGCTTCTCGGAGCAGCGCTCACCGAACTACCAGGCTCGTCTTGCTTCTTTTTAGGGGGTATCCAAGCCTACGCCAATGAGGTCAAGGAAGGCTTGTTAGGCGTGAGCCACGACACACTGGTATCGTTTGGCGCGGTGAGTGAAGAGGTCGCGTCGGAAATGGCTAGAGGCGTACAGCGGTTGACGGGGTCGGATTGGGCAATCTCAACGACGGGAGTCGCTGGGCCCGATGGCGGTTCGGACGAGAAGCCGGTGGGGACCGTCTGGATATCGGTGGTCGGCTTTGATCGTGTATTTAGCCAAAAGCTGACGCTTGATGGTGATCGTACGAATGTGCGTCATGGTTCGGTCAGTAGGGCCTTGAGTATGCTTCTTGAGCGTCTTTCTGGTGCGGACAGTACTCTTTAACTTCAGGTTGATGCCCCAATTTTAAAATTCGGGTTCTTGGATCGGCTGAGGACCGGTATACTCTCACGCTTTTGGCAAGGAATCGGTTGAGGTCAAGATGCCAATTTACGAATATCAGTGTTTGGCGTGTGGCGAGTCGCACGACGCTTTACAGAAACTATCAGACGCTCCGCTAGTTGACTGCCCGGCTTGTGGGAAGCCAGAACTAAAGAAAAAAATTAGTGCCGCCGGGTTTCGCTTGACCGGCGGCGGTTGGTACGAGACGGACTTTAAGACCAGCGACAAGAAGAAAAATTTAGCGGGCGATACGAAGCCCTCCGAACCAGATAAGCCGATCGAGTCGAAGCCCGTAGAGTCTGGTTCAGATAAGAAATCGGAACCAAAAAAGACCAACCCAGAGAAAAAGGAATCGGCCGCTTAGGCCAAAAAAAAGGAATCCAGACCCATGCGTACCCACTACTGCGGCGAACTCAATAGCAAGCACATCGGCGACACGGTCACTGTTTGCGGTTGGGTTCACCGTCGCCGCGACCATGGCGGTGTAATCTTCCTTGATCTGCGTGATCGTCAGGGTCTTCTTCAAGTCGTCGTTGATCCCGACACTGAGCAGGCTTTCGCCACGGCTGATCGTGCCAGGTCCGAGTGGGTGATGCAGGTCACTGGTCTGGTTCGTATACGGCCCGAGGGGACCGTGAACGCTGACATGTCGACCGGTGAAATCGAGGTGTTGGGGCGGGAAGTGAATGTCCTTAATACCGCTGACACGCCCCCGTTCCAGTTAGACGAGCATTCGAAGGTTAGTGAAGAGGTCCGCCTGAAGCATCGATACATGGATCTTCGTCGTCCCGAGATGCTAGAAAACCTAATGCTCCGCTCGCGGGTGACGACTTTTGTTCGTAATTTTCTGGCGGACCATGGTTTTGTGGACACGGAAACGCCCATATTGACCCGCGCGACTCCCGAGGGTGCTAGGGATTACCTTGTCCCGTCACGGGTACATAAGGGTGAATTCTTTGCGCTTCCCCAGTCTCCACAGCTGTTCAAGCAGCTGCTGATGGTCGCGGGCCTAGATCGCTACTTTCAGATAGCAAAGTGTTTCCGGGATGAAGATCTAAGAGCCGACCGACAGCCAGAGTTTACGCAGATTGACCTCGAGATGTCATTTGCCAACGAAGAGGCGGTGATGAGTCTCACTGAGGCAATGATCCGTGATCTGTTCAAGGCGGAGATGGATATTGATTTGGGTGAGTTCCCAAGAATGCCTTACGCCGAGGTGATGGCGCGTTTCGGAAGTGACAAGCCTGACCTCAGAATCCCATTGGAACTTATCGACATTAAAGACCTAATGGCTTCCGTTGATTTTAAGGTATTCAGTGTTCCCGCCAACGATCCGGATGGTCGCGTGGCCGTTCTGAAGGTGCCCGGTGGGGCGACGATTTCTCGTAAGGAGATCGATGACTACACCAAGTTTGTTGGCCAGTATGGTGCTAAAGGTCTCGCCTGGGTGAAGATCAACGCAATGGCCGAGGGTGTTGAGGGTTTACAAAGCCCGATCCTTAAGTTTATGCCGGACGACGTTGTTATGGCTCTGATAAGTCGTGTCGAAGCAAATGATGGAGATATCCTTTTCTTTGGCGCTGATTCAGCGCGGGTCGTGTCAGACGCGCTTGGCGCGCTCCGCGTAAAGTTGGGGCAAGATTTGAATCTCTTTACATGTGAGTGGGCTCCGCTCTGGGTTGTCGATTTCCCGATGTTTGAGAAGACGGGCGACGGTCAAGTTACCGCGTTACATCATCCCTTTACGGCCCCAACCGTTGATCCGGTCACATTGAAAGCTGACCCGCTCGGCGCGCTCTCTCGTGCCTACGACATGGTGCTAAATGGGACGGAACTGGGTGGCGGATCGATCCGTATCCACGACCAGGTGGTACAGCAGGCTGTCTTTGAGGTATTGAATATTTCTGTGGAGGAGCAACGAGAGAAGTTTGGTTTTTTGTTGGACGCCCTGTGCTACGGGGCACCACCGCACGGCGGTCTTGCTTTTGGTCTTGATCGTCTGGTGATGCTTATGTTGGGTGTGAGCTCGATTCGTGACGTAATTGCCTTCCCGAAAACGCAATCGGCGACCTGTTTGTTGACAGAGGCTCCGGGGCAAGTCAGTGCAGAGCAGCTTAAAGAGGCTGGTGTCCGGATCCGTCAGGAAAAAACGGGGTCGATCTGATGGCAGGTCACAGTAAATGGGCCAACATAAAGCATAAAAAAGCGGCGCAGGACGCGAAGCGTGGAAAGGTTTTTACCAAACTAATTCGTGAGATCACTGTTGCCGCCAAGATGGGTGGCGGCGAGCCAGCCGACAACCCACGACTCCGGGCCGCGGTAGACAAAGCACTGTCAGCCAACATGACCAAAGATACGATCCAACGTGCGATCGACCGAGGAGCGGGAGGTGGCGATAATGATAATGTCGAAGAGCTCACCTATGAGGGTTACGGTCCGGGCGGTGTTGCTGTGTTGGTCGAGGTGATGACAGATAACAAAAATCGCACAGTCGCCGAGGTACGGCACGCGTTCAGTAAGTGTGGTGGAAATCTTGGTACCGACGGTTCTGTAGCCTATTTGTTCACAAAGCGCGGCCAAATTTTTGTTGAAAACGCGGATGAAGATGTCGTTATGGAGGTAGCGCTCGAGGCAGGCGCCGAGGATGTGATTGGTCAGGATGATGCGTCAATCGATGTCGCGACCACGCAAAACGATGTGATTGAGGTAAAAGACGCGCTTGTCGCTGCCGGCATCGAAGTGTTGTCGGCCGAGGTCGCGCTGGTGCCATCAACCACAGCTGAACTGGACTCAGAGAGTGCGCCCAAGGTTATCAGGCTCATCGATATGTTGGAGGACCTAGATGATGTGCAAAATGTCTATACCAATGCAAACTTTACCGACGAGCTTCTCGAGTCACTAGCCTGATGCGTAGGATCCTCGGCATCGATCCCGGCTCCATCAAAACAGGGTGGGGTGTGATCGAGGTGGAGGGCGGTAGTGTTACCCACCTTGAGTCGGGGATCTTGCGGCTTGGTACGGGCGAGATGGCCGACCGTCTCCTTATCCTGCACCGTGGTCTGTGCGACGTGATCGAGCGGTTGAATCCATCCGAGTGTGCAGTTGAAGAGATTTTTCTTGCGAAGAATTTCCAATCGGTCTTAAAGCTCGGCCAGGCACGTGGTGTCGCATTATTATCGGCCGGGGTGGCATCTATTCCGGTCAAAGAGTTCGCGGCGAAAACCGTGAAGCAGGCCATCTGCGGACAGGGACAGGCAAGCAAAACCCAGATGCAGAACATGGTGATTCGAATACTCGGGTTGGCAAAAAACCCCGGCGAAGATGCCGCCGATGCGCTCGGTATTGCACTATGTGCCGGCTACAGTAAAGATGGTACGGATGCTGATGCCCGATTTCGATTGTCAACCCGTTCTCGCGCGGGCGGACGCTGGCGTTTGAAGGAGAGCTAGATTGATTGGCCAGATCAAGGGGATATTGCTTGGCATTGAACACCAGACCGCGTTGGTCGACGTCAGCGGGGTTGGCTACGAAGTCGAGTGCCCAATCAGTACGCTGTGTGAGCTACCACCGGTCGGTCAAATGGTCACCTTGTTGACACACTTCGTAGTCCGCGAGGATGCTCAACTTCTTTACGGTTTCTTAACCCAAGAGGACCGAGAATCTTTTCGGATTCTGATTAAGATCTCAGGTGTTGGACCAAAACTCGCCATAGGTATTTTATCGGGATTGTCTGGTGACGATCTCGCCAAGGCAGTCGAGCGTGATGATTTGGCGACGCTTACCCGGCTTCCCGGTATCGGTAAGAAGACAGCCGAACGGTTAGTGGTTGAATTGAGGGGTCGCATGAGCCCAGGTGGGAATGACCAAGCGACCAGTGCAAAGTCGCCCGTAGAGGATGCGGTGCTCGGTCTAATTGCACTCGGCTACAAAGAATCGGAGGCACGCAAGGCTATTAATTCAGTATCAACAGATCCGGATACGACCCCTGAGGGTCTGATACGGGCCAGCCTAAAACAGATGCTGAGAACACCATGAGCGGAAGAATTATCGAAGGAGATTCGATGCCCGAAGACGCACGCATCGAGCGTGCCATCCGGCCGAAAACATTGGCTGAGTATGAGGGGCAGCCGAAAGTTCGTGATCAGATGCAATTGTTTGTCGATGCAGCAAGGAATCGATTAGAGCCACTTGATCATACGTTAATTTTTGGCCCACCAGGTTTGGGTAAGACCACGCTTGCCAACATCATCGCGCATGAAATGGGTGCGTCACTGAAGTCGACATCGGGCCCTGTGCTTGAGCGTGCTGGTGACTTAGCTGCAATTTTGACCAATCTTGAAGCCGGCGATGTGCTCTTT
>CAJWIY010000025.1 GCA_913042205.1 uncultured Gammaproteobacteria bacterium | reverse complement strand
CAAGTGCGATCCACCCCCGGCCTGCCGTCATACCCTCTACGAATAGAGGCGTCTGGACAAGTGTCAGGTACGAACCGCCAATCCCGGCGAGCGCGCCGCCCGTTATTATGGCTAAAAAACGAATTCCCGTCACCGAAAATCCGAGGGCATGGGCTGCGGCGTGATTCTCACCGACTGCCCGAAGGATCAAACCTGCGCGAGATTTTGTAATAAACCACCACATTAAAACAGCCAGAATAATGGACAAATAGACAAGTGGATCATGAGAAAAGAGCGCGTGCCCTACGATTGGTAAATGACTCAATACTGGAACATGCCATGGATCGACTTGAGGCGCGGCCTGGCCCACATATTGAGCACCCGCAAGAGCGCTCAAGCCAAGGCCAAAAAGTGTTAAGGCAAGCCCTGTAGCGACCGGATTTGCATACAATCTCAAAACGAGGAGAGCAAAAATTGATGCCAGCAAGGCTCCGGCCAGCGCCGCCGACACTATCGAAATTAAGAGCGGGAAACCCGAAAGAGCAGTCGCAAAACCAGCCAAGGCTCCGACGATCATCAGGCCCTCAATACCCAGATTCAGAACACCGGCCCGCTCTTGAATCAATGCACCCAAACCAGCGAAAACCAGAGGGGTAGAGGCGACCAGTATTGCGTGCAAAATCGATGACAGTAATCCGTAATCCATTAGGTTACCCGTCCAAATCGAACACGATAATTCACAAGCAGTGATGTTCCGAGCAAGAAAAATAACAACAAACCCTGAAATACTTGGGTACTGGCAGCGGGGATACCCAGTGACAACTGTGCAGCCTCACCAGCCAAATACGACAGGGCCACCAAGAGCCCTGCCGGGATCACTGCCATCGGATGCAGTCTTGCGAGAAACGCAACAATAATCGCAGTAAATCCGTAGGAAGGCGAAATGTTCGGAACCAGTTGTCCGATATTCCCAGTCACCTCAACTACGCCCGCAAACCCGCTAACGCCGCCACCAATCAGTAACGCCGTCCAAACCGTTCGGTCACGACTGTAACCAGCGAATTTTGCGGCACTCAAAGAGAGGCCTGTCACTCGCATTTCAAATCCCAAGTGCCAACGCTTGACCATCCATGTCCCAAGTAATGCAAAGAAAATTGCAAAGATGAATCCGAGGTGGCCTCTGCCCGCAGAAAACAATTTTGGTAATGTAGCGGCCTCGTGGAGCAGCCGACTTTCAGGAAAATTAAACCCATCTGGATCTCGGAGGGGTCCATGCACCATCACACTGAGCAACAGAATCGCAACGTAGGTCAGCATCAAAGATACCAATATCTCATTCGCATTAAACCGAACCTTCAAAAATGCTGGGATCGCACCCCATAGCAAGCCACCAAGGCTTCCGCCCAACAACACGAGCGGCATAACCCAGAAACCATCGACACCCCAAAAAGCAAGAGCCACAGCGCCCCCACATAGTCCTCCCATCACCAGTTGGCCCTCGGCGCCGATATTCCAAACACCGGCCCGAAAACCGAGCGCCAGGGCAACACCAATGGTAATGAGTGGGGTGGCCTTCGCTATCAATTCACTCACTCCATAGACCGAGTTAAGAGGCCTTATTAAGATCCGCTGGAGGCTCGAGACTGGTTCAAGTCCCATGGCCGCAAGAAGAATCGACGCCGTTACCACGGTCAGACTCAATGCAACAAAAACGGCAACCCATTCGTGGTACCAATGTGTCTCGGAACGAGCCTCGACGAAGATCACGAATCAACCTCCTGACCAAGCATCAGCGCACCCAAATAATCAGGGGTCGTCTCTACGGTTGGGTAAGTTCGGCTCAAACGACCATGACAAACCGCACAAATACGGTCGCTGATAGACAACAGCTCATCAATATCCTGACTAATCAAAACAATCGAGGCACCGGCGTCGGCCATTTGTATTAGCATTTTGTGAATAAAGAGCTGCGCTTTCGCATCGACACCCCAGGTTGGATTCGACACTATAAACACTTTTGGTCTACCCAATAACTCACGCCCGATCAGAAACTTCTGCAAGTTACCGCCAGATAAGCTGGACGCCTTTGCATTAACGGACGATGTTCTCACATCGAAAGTTTGGATCACTTCGTCAGCAAATCGCCTGGCTGCCGGCCCACTGATCAAATGCTTATTTGTCAAGATACCGCGAGTATGCCGAGCAGTAAGAATAATATTTTCCCAAAGTGTGAGGTCAGGGACAGCGGCGTGCCCCAATCGATTCTCGGGAGCGCCCAGCATGCCCAGAGCCCGGCGCTGCTCCACCCCCATGTGCCCGATTGGCAGGTCGTCAAGCATAATGCTGTCGGGATTGGGCAGGGTAATCTCTCCGGAAAGAACATCGAATAACCTATCCTGACCATTGCCAGAGACACCAGAAATACCAAGGATCGATCCGGGGGCAACGGATAAATAGAGATCCCTCAGCGCAACACTCCTGCTCGACTCCGGGTACACTTCACCCACTCGCACGGTGAGACGAGCTTTTCCATTCGATGATTTTTTGATCTTACCGCGTTTTGTCTCCTTCAAACGCTCACCGATCATTTTTTCACCAAGAGAGCGAGTGCTCTCCTGCCTCGGATCAACCACATCTATAATTCTACCTGCACGCATCAAGGTAGCTCGATCGCACAACGCTCTTACCTCGTCGAGCTTATGTGAGATGTAAATAATCGAACGCCCTTCATCAGAGAGCCGTCCGAGTGTTGCAAACAGCTGTTCTGTCTCTTGTGGGGTCAACACGGAGGTGGGCTCGTCGAGAATCAATAACCGAGGGTCTTGCATCAGGGCCCGGATAATTTCCACACGCTGTCTTTCTCCAGCACCAAGATCATGTACTCGTCGATCTAACTCAACATGTAACCGGTATCGTTCGCAAAGCTCTGAAATTTCAGCAGCGAGCTCTGCGCCGGGAAACTTTCCCTCCAAACCGAGCGCGATATTTTCAAGAACAGTTAGCGCATCAAAAACGGCAAAGTGTTGAAACACCATGCCAACACCGGCACGCTTCGCATGACTTGGACTGTCGGGAGAATATGGTTCCGAGCTGAGATCCATGTCACCGGAATCGGGCTTTAAAATCCCATACATCATTTTAACGAGGGTAGACTTCCCTGCGCCATTCTCACCGAGCAGCGCGTGAATCTCTCCCTCATCGACAGACAGGTCGACGGCGCTATTCGCGGCAAAATCGCCAAAATATTTGGTCAGACCACGCACACCAATACACCGCTTCGACGAAGCAGATAACCGTTTCTTATTCGCAACCGAATCAGTCAAATTAGAGGCCCATCCCCAAGTATACCGAAAGAATACAACATTCCCCCCAGCAAACCCACGGATTAGCGATTGTTCGATTGGAAAAAGAAATATTCCGAGCTGATGTTTCCGTGCAATGTGACGAGCCCCTGCTGAATATAGTCCATGTTTTGTGTGAGAACGTCTGGAGTCAAACGTCTAAGATCCAGCTTTTTTAGTTTAACAGCGATACTATCCAGCGAGTCTGTTGAGACACGTTGATGCGGTAACTGAGTCAAAAAGAGATCCACTCGTGCGAGTGCTGCCGCCATCGACTGAGGAAAGTTGTCGTCTCGTAACACAAAATCCAACACATCAATACCACGCATTCGATTGCGCGCACTGTGACGGTATAGCTCGACACCGCCGAGAGCTGACAATAAATTTTGCCACCCAATGGACTCATAGCTGCTCCAGCGGGCGGACACACCAGGAACCATCTGTGTGACGCGCGGATCGACCAAACGGGATACCATATCGGCATGTTCCAAACGATCACCAAGACGCAAAAATAAAGAGCCCAGATCTCGCGTCTGACTCGCTATCAGGCACCCATGCCAGAGCCGACAATTCGAGATCACTTGCTTGAGCAACCGGACCCGGGTGGATCGATCGAACCCAGCAAATGATTGCCGTTCAATCAGACCATGTAACTCGTTCAAAGCAATCCAGGCATCCTTTGGAATCAGGTCACGAGTGACTCGTGCGTTTTCACGGGCGGATGCAATCGAGGCGCGTATTGAGCCCGGGTGCTCTAGGCTAAGTACTAGCTGTTCCATGACCCCGGCTTCAGAAATGCCCGGACCAGAATCACCGGACCCAAAAACTTGCATCAAGGACTCCCAGTCATACGGAACACCGTCAGGCAGATCTAGGATTGTGTCCGATGCGGCGATAGCTAGCCGGGCGGTGGCCTCAGCGCGCTCAACATAACGTGCCAACCAATACAGGTGTTCGGCCACTCTCGAGAGCATCAGACGAGACCCTCGTCCGCAACCACCCAAAAGTCCTTCGACCCACCACCCTGGGACGAGTTCACCACCAACGATCCCTCTTTAAGTGCGACCCTACAGAGACCGCCCGCGGAGCACCACTGGTCCGAGCTTTGGAGCACAAAAGGCCGGAGATCGACGTGACGCGGGACCAGGTCACCAACGTCAGTAACAGTCAACGTAGTCGAAATAGCAAGCGTCGGCTGAGCAATCCAGACTCGCGGATTTTCCAGAATCTCGGCCCGTCGAGACACCAAGTCCTCGTCCGTCGCATGGGGCCCAACAATGATTCCATAACCACCTGACGCATCGGCTGGTTTTACCACCAATTCATCCATGTGATCCAAAACATAGGCCCGCTGTTCTGGATCCGAGCAAAGGTAGGTCGGTACGTTTTGCAACAGGGGTTCTTCGCCCAGGTAGTATCGGATGATTTCAGGTACGTACGCGTAGAGCACCTTGTCATCCGCGACACCGCTCCCCGGCGCGTTCGCGATGGCGACCTTGCCAGCCCGCCACGCTCGCATGAGACCGGGTACACCCAATACAGAGTCTGGATTTAGCGATTCCGGGTCTAGAAACGTGTCATCGATGCGCCGATAGATCACATCCACACGACTAACACCCTCTACCGCTTTCATGTAAACACAGTCGTCAGTATCTACGAATAAATCCGATCCTTGTACGAGCTCAGCGCCGACCTGCTGCGCTAGGTAGCTGTGTTCAAAGTAGGCAGAGTTGTATATCCCTGGGGTCAATACAACAATAACAGGATGATCAACCGGTCTTGGCGATAGCGCGTTCAACATATCAAGAAGATCAGACGCGTATTGACTGACCGGCAGGATTTGGTGATTACGAAATAGCTCGGGATATACCTGTTTCATGACAGACCGGTTTTCGAGCATATAAGAGACTCCGCTGGGTACTCGGAGGTTGTCTTCAAGGACAAACAATTTACCCGTGTGATCCCTCACAAGGTCAGATCCACAAACATGAGCCCAAGTATCAAACGGTGGACGGACGCCACAAGCTAGTTCGATAAAGTGAGGGCTTTCTGTAACAAGCTCTTCCGGGACGATCGCATCTCTGATAACTAACTGGTCATTGTAGACATCATTCAGAAATAGGTTGAGTGCTTTAAGGCGCTGCTTCAGGCCCCTTTCGGTGTGAACCCATTCTGATGCACGCATCACTCTTGGCACTAAATCCAAGGGCCACGATCGATCTATATTCATCGAATCAGAGTAAACCAAAAAGGATATGCCTTGGCTTTTGATGGCAGCCTCTAGGGCCTTTCTTTTTTCGGATAGCACTTCCGGCGAGAGGTCTTTCAAAAAGTTCAGTAAACTATCCGCACCTGGCCTCGCTCGACCGTCCGCTTTTATTAGCTCGTCGAAAAATTGTCCGGCCGCAATTTCAGAGGTGACTTGGATCACAGTCCATTTGTCCAAATATTGAATCAAGAGATAGTGTCCAGTTTCATCCGGACCGACGCAAGGAAAAGAGGGACCAATGTTAGCAATTTTATCGCCTGCCAAATCACTGAACACCAACCTGAGTGTCAGTTATTCGAATACGACCACCCCACAGTTCCTCGAACAAGCGACGAAACTTGCGGAAATGATGCGAAGGTTAAGCCCATCAGAGCTTGCGAGTCTCATGAAGTTATCCGACAAGCTGTCAGCCCTTAACGCCGCGCGTTTCGAGGAGTGGAAACCGAATCACGACGTGGATGGATTATCACCGGCGATCTTCGCATTTGACGGTGACGTTTACCGAGGCCTTGACGCACAGACACTCGATGCCCGAGCGCTCGCCAGACTCGCGGACCGCGTAAGAATACTATCAGGTCTTTATGGGCTGTTGAGGCCTTTTGATGCGTTACGTCCCTACCGACTTGAGATGGGAACAAAGCTGAAAGGCGAAACCATTCAATCGCTGCCCGATTTCTGGAAGGCAAATGTGACCAATGCATTAAACGACCTCCTCATCGGGGGTCCTCTTATTAATCTAGCTAGTAATGAGTATTTCGCCGCAGTAGACCTCAAATCAATAGAGGCTCCAGTAATCTCACCTGTCTTTAAGGACCTAAAGAATGGGGACTATAAGGTCATTAGTTTTTACGCTAAAAGGGCGCGCGGTTTAATGGCGCGGTTCATTGTTGAAACAGATGCTAGGTCAGCTGATGATCTTTATGGTTTTGACTATGGGGGATACAAATTCGCTCCGGCATTTTCAAGGCCAGATGCGCCGTGCTTTGTCCGAGATCCGGAGGCGCGTTGAGAACGATCTCCCCAGACTCGATCATTGCACCTTGGCTGGAGACGGTTCAACCAAGCCGTTTATGGGTCATCGGTACGAGTTCCCCTTCCGTGGTCCGTGACTATCAAATCCATACCGCCAGCCAAGTGGCTGTTCTCGATCCCGCTGAGATTTGCTCGAAGCATGAAATACCGAAGGCAGCCCTAATCGCACATCCTTTGACAACGCAAAAAGACCTGTTGGTTGCGGGACAGCTTCGCAACCTATTGATCGCTGATGTTCTATGTTTCGTAAGCGGGGAGCTGGCCCCGGAATCACTTTACGCTTTAGCTTTCAAACGCGGTGAGGAGTGCCAAGAAAAAACATTTTCGCTGTCAAGTTTTCATTACTCCCTCGCCAGCTACAACCATGTCCGCGTGTGGAATAATCCAAAGCATTGGGCGAATCCCGAAAACTGGAATAGGTATTGGTGGTGATATGCGGGTGATCGCTCTGGCGCTAATGCTCCTCTCAACAATTGCGAGCGCCACAATTGAAACTCCGGGCTTGAGTGATCGGGACTATCGATATCTGGAGCTCCCGAATGCGCTTAAAATTCTCTTAATATCAGACCCAACAACTGACAAAGCCGCGGCCTCAATGGACGTCTATACTGGAACAAATAACGATCCGGACGAGTTCCCCGGCCTAGCGCACTTCCTCGAACACATGCTATTTCTTGGTACAGACAAATTCCCTGATGCTGGGGACTACCAACAGTTTATCTCGAACCAAGCAGGCTCTCACAATGCATTTACTGCACCCGAGCACACCAACTATTTTTTCTCTCTGAACCCAAAAGCCCTGTCGCCTGCACTTGACAGGTTTAGTCGTTTTTTTATTGCTCCAACCTTTGACCCAGACTACGTAGATCGAGAGATCAATGCGGTGCATGCAGAGTACCAATCTAAATTACGTGATCCAGCGCGCCTCAGTTTTGAAGCGACCAAACAGGGGTTGAATCCCAAGCATCCGTTCACCCGGTTCGGTGCCGGCAACTTTGATACATTGAAAAAACCGGGTCTACTCGAGGCTCTGAGAACGTTTTATGAAAATCAGTATTCTGCCAATCGCATGGCTTTGGTGGTTTTGGGAGAAGAATCACTCGATGATCTCGAGACAATGGTACGTGAACGGTTTGCTGATGTTCCGAACCATGGTCTTCCTAATGGTGCGGTAAATACGCCTCTGTTCGATCGGAAACGATTACCCCTAGTCGTGCAATCGAAACCGGAAACCGAATCAAGACGACTGACGATGTGGTTTCCTGTTCCCGATACAGACGCATTCGCAGGATCCGCCACCCTTCGGCTAATCGGACACCTGATCGGCCATGAGGGAGAAACGAGCCTGGTGACCTATCTCAAAGCGGAGGGTTACGCCAACGGGCTCATGGCCGGCGAGAGTATCGCTATGGCTGAGAGTCGCTCATTCTCGATTAGCGTCAGTCTGACACCCAAGGGCTTCGCTAACCGGGATTATATTGTCGAGGAAATCTTCAAAACCATTCGACTCATCGAAAAACATGGAATAGAACAATGGCGATTTGACGAATTAAAGACAATCGCCCAGGCTAGCTTTCGGTTTGAAGAGGAATCCGATCCACAGTCATTGGTCACCTATCTCTCTCAGAGGTTACAACTGGTCCCCCCCCATGAATTATTCACACGCGGCAGGCTGCTCACTCGATATAAACCCGAGTTAGTTAAGGATATCCTGACCTGGTTGAGCCCCGAACATATGCTCATGCGAGTCACCTCCCCAGAGGTAAAACCGAGTGAGACCACTCGATACTTCCCAACCCCTTTCAAGCGATTCTCTCTCGAAAAACACCGGCTAACTCGATTTCAGATTGCCCGGTCGGAGTCCTCGTCGGTGGTGAAACTTCCGAGACCAAATCTATTCATAAATGATCCCGGCATGCCACTGCCTGCTGTCCGTAAGGCGACGATCGAGACTCAGCCTCATCCACTTTTTATGGGAAACGGCGCGATCGCTTATGTCCTGACTGAGAACCGATATGGCCAGCCCCGGAGTGACCTTTTCATCCGGCTAAGGACACCTCTAGGCTCCTACTCGCCGGAAGCAACGGTCATGGGTGATTTGCTTGCAGACGCCATCAATGAGCACCTGAATAGCGTGAGCTATGACGCAGCATTGGCAGGAGCGGGGTTCGTTGCGCGAGCATCACAATCTGGGATCACACTTGAATTTTCAGGTTTTCACAACTCACTGATCCCTCTCGTAGATCACGTTCTCGACGCGCTACCAATCCCATTGATCGATGAAGCAACCTGGACTCGACTACACCAACTGAAATCACAGAGCCTTGAGCGTGTTCAGACTCAACGGCCATCCAGCCGTCTGTTTGACGAGATGACATCCGAACTCATGCCTCTTGCTTACGCACAGACAGAACTTAACGAGGTCTTGGCGAGTATCGACAGGGCGACTTTCCATGAGTACCAAAAAGCATTCTTCTCAGGTTTCAAAGCAGAAGTATTTTTGCATGGCCCGGCTCTACGGACTGATAGCGAGTCACTGATAGTAGACTGGGTTGGTCGATTGCCGCTGGACCAGAACACACCCGACGTCGAAATCACTACCGGTTTCTGGCCAGGAGAGCGCTCCAGAAGCTATAAATATGAGCACCCAGACCAGGCCGCAGCAGTGTTATACGTGGATCGGAATACCGGGCCCGGATCTCGAATACTTAACCAGCTAGCCGGGAATTTAATAGAGGCTCCATTTTACACGCGCCTACGGACAGAGAAGCAACTTGGCTATATAACGTTCGCATCTGCGTTTTCTTTATTTAACACGCCCATTCTGGCCGGCGCAATCCAGTCCCCTAAGGTTGACCCAGATGACTTGGCTCTGGCCATCGAGGCGGAGTTTCGGGGATTTGCGGATATGGTTGAATCCATGACGCCTGAGCAGTTTGAGAGTCAACGGTTAAGTTTACTTGATCGAGTCATGAACCCACCATCAACACAGACGGAATTATCCAACGCTATCTGGAGTGCTATCGGGTTAAGGAGACCATTCAACGATCGGATGATGCAGGCTCAGACACTGGAGGAACTCACAAAAGACCAGTTTGTCGCCTATCTCAGACGGCGTATCCAAGATCCAATAGTCTTAAAAGCGTATCGTGCAGGTAGCTAATAGCCGCTAAAGCTAATTTAAGCTAATTACCAGACTGGCCTTTTCGATGCTCAACACTCCCATGCCACTTTTAGGACTATTCCGCTCCGTCTCTATCAAAATCATACAGGAGGCTGGTGATCTAGCCAGATCGTAAATCGTTGCAACTGCTCTGTTTGATGGGGCTCGAGATCGCCTCGCTGACTGAGCTCAAGTAGTTCATCTTCGATCCGCTTTACGGAAGTTTTGAGACTTCCAACTCCCGTCAATTTTTCCCTTCGTGTCTTTTGCCAACGTCGCCATTCCGCCTGAGTAAGCGAGTGTGAGAAATTTCTCGCGCGGTATCGGAACAAGAGTTCTCCGTATCTGGGATCATCAAACACAGGGTCAATCTGTCCTAGCGCTTCAGGATTCATGAGCGGTAACCCGGCTAACAGATCCTTATCAGCGGCCGACAGAAAGCGGCCCGTGTACAATGCAAAATCGACATCATCTGGCATCGACTGTGGTTCTTCTTGAAAAACCGTGAGAGCTAGTTGGTACAACTGCTTAAATGCTGGTGAATCCTGGATATGGTGCCAGATATCCAGGTGTCGATTTTGTGTGACTTCATCGCGACCAAATGCTTGAAGCCTAGATCTCACCTCGGGTTCCAATGTGGCCCGACGAAACAGCATGGGTTGTGAATTAATACGGACAGTATGTAACCCAAGCTCTCCTGCTTGCCTCCTCAAATCGATAGCCGAGCGCTCCGTGGACTCAACCATTGCAATTAACCCGTTCATGACCTTTTCCGGCTCATTTCTGAGATCAAACGCAACATAGTCATTTGAACGCTCAGACAATCGGAATGGGATCCAAAGATCACGCGTAAATCCTTGCTCCCATCCCGCATAAGGCGTGACCTCCAAGAGGCCCTCGCTACGTCCATCTGCCCGAATTTGGTCTGTCACAAAATGCTTATCGATTCGTTTCAGACACGAGGAGAAGAAATCAGCATCATAATGCGCGAGCTGGCGCGCGAGCCTCGCGGTTACCGCCACATCTGAAGACGCGTCGTGCGCCCTCTTCAGATCCCGATCTAGCTGATTTAGTGGACCAATACGGTCAAGCTTAAAGCGAGGCCGCCCGTCTTGGTCTTCCGGCCAACGTATCGCTTGGGGAGCTATTACAAAGTAACTTAAAACGACAGGGTAAAGATCGAAACGAGCGCGACCATCCGCGTACTGCCAAGCGTAGGGGTCCCGCAATGATCGGTAGAAGATGTGTTGTGTAAATCTGTCATCAAAAGCGCGCGAGTTGTATCCGGCGACCACTGTCTTTGGCTCTATCAACTCTTCAAGATGATTCGCTAGCTCGGCTTCGGAAATACCGTCACGTTGATGGACCTCCGGAAGGATCTGATGGACTAACATCGCCCCCGGAGACGGAAGTACATCATCGGGTAATCGTACCAGTAATGACTGGGAATCGTCATGTGGTTCCATCCCAGGATCGGTGACCTGCCAACCCAATTGGACCGGTCGGTCCGCGGCTATGTCCCTGCCCGAGGTTTCATAGTCGTACCAAAGAATCTGCACTTTAATTCTCGGGTAACGTCACGTTCAACTCCAACACAGATGCGTCGCCCTCGCGATCTATACGGATTGATACCTGATCATCGCGAACCGCCACATATTTTTTTACTACGTCTAGAATTTCGCGTTGCAAGTCAGGCAAGAAGTCGGGACCCAGCCGATTCTGACGTTCGTGGGAAATTAATATTTGTAGTCGCTCCCTGGCAGCGGCGGCCGACGATTTATTTTTCCTGCCAAATAGTCCGAATATCGGCATTAATCACCCCCACTAAGAATTCGACTCAACAAACCCTGCTTTTTGGGTGTCACGAATCGAAGAGGACGATCCTCACCGAGGAAACGCGCCACCGCGTCACTGTAGGCCATTCCCGCATCTGACTCGGCATCGAGAATAACTGGGAATCCAGTATTAGAGGCCTTCAGGACCGCTTTAGACTCAGGAACCACACCTATGAGTTCCACAGCCAAAATGTCGCAGACATCTTCTTTGGAGAGCATCTCACCTTGATCGACGCGCACGGGATCGTACCTCGTTATCAACAAGTGCTCGTTTACCCTACCGCCTTCCTCAGCACGCTTTGACTTCGATTGCAGGATACCGAGGATACGGTCTGAGTCACGCACTGACGAAACTTCTGGATTCGTGACTATCACCGCATGATCAGCAAAATGAAGGGCCATCGTTGCGCCTCTTTCGATGCCAGCGGGCGAGTCACAAACAATATATTCGAAGCCCATGTCAGATAATTGCTCGATCACCTGACCAACGCCATCCTCAGTTAACGCATCTTTATCTTTCGTCTGGCTAGCGGCTAAGATTGATAGCCTTTCTAGACGCTTATCCTGAATCAGTGCCTGATATAAACTCGCCTCACCAGAAATAACGCTCACGAAATCGAAAACAACCCGGCGCTCGACTCCCATAACAAGGTCGAGATTTCGAAGCCCAACATCGAAATCAATTACCACAGTCCGATGACCTGCTTGAGCCAGACCAGCCGCGATTGCCGCAGATGATGTAGTTTTCCCAACCCCACCTTTACCTGAAGTCACGGTGACAACGATAGCCAACTTTTTCTCTCCTTTATCCCATAGAAGTAAACGTCAATGTTTGTGCATTTGTATCTAATCTCACCCGCACTCTAGCAGACCAAAGATTGCTAGGTATCTGTTCGGTCCCGCAATACGTACCCCCAATTGAAACTAGTTCAGGCTCGAACATAACGCAAAATATCTCGGCATCAGTGTGACCACCGACACCGGCGGCGACACGACCACGTAGGCGTCCGTATACATGAACATGTCCATCCGCCATGATCTCGGCACCCTCACTCACCTGACCAATCACCACCAAATCACGATCTTTGGCATAAATCTGTACACCTGACCGAACAGGTCCATCGACCACCAAAGCCGTTTCTTGTGCCGCTTCCTCCAGTAACTGACGAGGCCCTAATTCTGACTGCACACCGTTGGTATTGGACGATAACCAAGACAATCCCAACGTCGCAGCGGTAACGCGATGACAAGGGTCTCCGGTTAACCCAATCAATCCAACCCCTAATCGATCAAGGGTATCAACCGCCTGCCGAATATCCTCGATCCGGTGCTTATCCGACGGCCTCAAAACAATTGCGATTTCTTGCATCAGTGAAGGTGCGATCTCACACTGCCCTCTTAGCCAATTCTCTAGAGGGTCGCTATCTTTTGGCCATTCGAGTGTCATCACACTGTAACGATCCAAACGAATTTGAGGTCCTGGCATCACTTATCCACCACGTAGAAAAAAATAGTTCATCTTGTTTAAGGGTCACTTGACGAAACAACCGCCGATCTTTAAAGTACCCGGCTCAATTGCGGGGTGGAGCAGCCTGGTAGCTCGTCGGGCTCATAACCCGAAGGTCAGAGGTTCAAATCCTCTCCCCGCTACCAATCCCCATCGTAATTTTCTCGTCAATCTGCTTGACCAACTCAACCAGACGGGGATCAACGTTCTTCCCCGCACCAGCCAGCATCTCAATGTACGGATAAATAGAGCATATTTTCGGTAGATCATCGCCCTGTTCGAGGAGCTCTCGCATTCGCCCCAAAAAAATGAACTGCAACCACTGTTCGATTTCGAGTGTGTCGTAGCAAAAGGGAAGGGTGCTGGACAATGACTCGGCGTCGGGCCGGTTGTCCGACCATAAGCCCAGCTCCCTAAGCCCGAGCTCAAGCGAATTTAGGGCGTCTATGATTTCAGCAGTCTGTCGACAGATCACCGCTGGGCCTCAGTCTACGAGTAAACCGTATTGAAATCGTCAAAGTGAGCCTCACGACCAAAATATATTCGATCCATTTTCACTGCTTCGACGACAGTGCTAGGTTCACCCTGCCATCAAGATCAATAATCCGCTGTGTCAATTGTTTCCGACTTGCATCCACGGCTTCAATAATCTGCTGTTGCTGTGATACCTGCTGCGAGAGGCGATCCATCTCCTCAGATAAAACCTCTAGTCCTAAAGATGCATTTCCTAGGGACGCATTGCTCGCGCTCGCGAGTTGTGTAAGTTTTTCGTTAATACCTTCAACAACAGCTTGTATGTCTTTGACATTTAACTCACTCGCCACTCGTTCGGTATCGGCCTGCTTTAACTGCACCTCGAGATCTGTTAATGCTTGTTTAACGGCTCGTACTTCTTCATTCAAGGCGTTTATGGCTTGTCGGGTACCGGTTAAGGCATCCACCCGCGTTCTTTCCATGTTGATTTGTTCGCCCAAGAGAGCGACTGACTCGTCAAGGCTGGCCTTCAATGTTTTCGATTTGGTTTCCGATGCATCAATTAAGCTCTCGATCGTCTGTGCTTGCTTAGTTAGATTCGCTCCAGTCTCGGTGGATCGTTGCTTTAACATATCTAACTGCGTAACCAGAGCGCTCAAGTCGGACCTGATGTCAGACTGTAATCGGGACTCCACAGACTGCACCATCTTCCGCATCTGCGCGTCCGACTGAGCGAGTTCGCCAATCCCCTGTGTTTGTGCCTTGTTTAATCGTTGTATCGTTGCCTCAAGCTCTTTGGCCTGAGTTTCCGCTTTTGTTAACGCGGCTTGATAACGGCCAGCCTCCTCCAGACCAAAAAACGCCGTACCAAAAGACACACACAAACTCGCCAAGACAAATAACCATAACAACCAACTAGACCCGGATTTTGAGGTATTTTCATACCTGACCGTCCTATGTGAAGAGGACTTAGATTGATCCCTAGCTGGTTCCTTTGGCAAACCGACAGAGACAGAGGTAGTCAAATCGTCATTAAATTTAGGTTCTTTACGCGTCATACACTCGCCTCTTTGAGAGTTGAGTGTACCGAATCCTTCAACAAAACGAACCCACTACTAACGAAAAGATTGATTTGTTAGAGGTAGACCCCACATCTTTTTCATTCAAAACACTCTGGAGGTCACCATGGCATTTGAACTGCCCAATCTGCCTTATGCGAAAAATGCACTGGCACCACACATTTCAGAAGAGACGCTCGAGTTCCATCACGGTAAACATCACAAAACCTACGTAGATAACCTAAACAATCTCGTTCCAGGAACTGAGTACGAGGGGAAAACCCTAGAAGACATCATTAAAGCGTCCACAGGCGGGATCTTTAATAATGCGGCCCAGGTCTGGAATCACACTTTTTATTGGAATTGCCTTTCGCCAGATGGAGGTGGCGAACCGAAGGGAGACCTCGCTGATGCGATAAACGACACATTTGGCTCATTCGAGAATTTTAGAGAGGAATTCACAAAAACATCCGTCACAACATTTGGGTCAGGATGGGGCTGGCTTGTTAAGACACCCGAGGGAAAGCTAGAGCTCGCATCAACCACAGGGGCTGGTAATCCGATGACGGACGGCAAGGCACCGCTGTTGACATGCGATGTTTGGGAACACGCGTATTACGTCGATTATCGCAACGCCCGTCCGGCGTATCTCAAAGCATTTTGGGAACTAGTCAACTGGGATTTTGTAGGAGAGCAGTTCGCGATCGCGTAGCTCAAAAGAAAAAACCCGCTTAGGCGGGTTTTTATTTGCGTGTTCATCCGAAAATAAAAAAGCCCTGTCGGCAAAACCAACAGGGCTCTTCAGCTGACCGGTTTATGATTACATCATTCCGCCCATGCCAGGGTCCATCGCTGGAGCCGCAGGCTTGTCTTCTTTAATCTCAGTGACCATGCATTCTGTTGTAATCATTAACCCAGCCACAGACGCCGCTGCTTGAAGGGCGGAGCGTGCAACTTTTGCCGGATCTAGAATACCCATTTTGATCATGTCGCCATACTCACCGGTTGCAGCGTTGAAGCCGAAGTTATCCTTTCCTTGCTTGACTTTATCAACCACAACTGACGCCTCACCACCAGCGTTCGCCACAATCTGCCGCAAAGGCGCTTCCATAGACCGCTTGGCAATCTGAATACCGACGTTCTGCTCTTCATTATCGCCCGAAAGCTCGCCGACTGCCTGTAAGGCGCGGATCAGAGTGACACCACCGCCAGCTACAACTCCCTCTTCTACCGCCGCACGGGTGGAGTGGAGCGCATCCTCAACGCGCGCTTTTTTCTCCTTCATTTCTACCTCAGAGCCGGCGCCTACCTTGATCACTGCGACGCCGCCGGCTAGTTTCGCCTTCCGCTCTTGCAGTTTCTCACGGTCGTAGTCCGACGAAGTTTCCTCGATCTGCGCTTCGATCTGCTTCACGCGACCTTTAATATCGTCAGCCTTCCCGGCACCATCGATAATGGTCGTATTCTCTTTAGAGATTTGTACCCGCTTTGCCGTCCCAAGATCGTCGAGGGATGCCGTTTCCAGCGATAAACCTACTTCCTCCGATATCACAGTACCGCCAGTTAAAATTGCGATGTCTTGCAGCATGGCCTTGCGGCGGTCACCGAAACCGGGTGCCTTTACAGCAGCGACTTTCACAATACCGCGCATGTTGTTTACCACGAGAGTGGCGAGCGCCTCACCTTCAACATCTTCGGCGATCAGAAGCAGTGGTTTGCCCGCTTTCGCGACACCCTCCAGTATAGGAATAAGATCACGGATATTAGAAATCTTCTTGTCAACCAGAAGCACGAACGGGCTCTCAAGCTCAGCCGTCATATTATCTTGGTTGTTGATAAAGTAGGGCGACAGATATCCGCGATCAAATTGCATCCCTTCGACCACGTCCAGCTCATCGTCAAAGCCCGAACCTTCTTCGACGGTGATCACCCCGTCCTTACCGACCTTTTCCATGGCATCCGCTATGATTGAGCCCACACCGGCATCCGCATTGGCTGAAATGGTTCCGACTTGTGCGACGGCCTTTGAATCTTCGCATGGCTTGGCCATCCCTCCGATCGCATCAACCGCTGCCTTAACGGCCTTATCAATACCACGCTTGAGGTCCATTGGGTTCATACCCGCCGCGACCGCCTTCAGACCCTCGTTAACAATGGCTTGCGCAAGGACGGTAGCGGTCGTCGTACCATCACCGGCAACGTCAGATGTCTGAGAGGCTACCTCCTTCACCATCTGCGCGCCCATGTTTTCGAACTTGTCCTCAAGCTCCATCTCTTTTGCGACGGATACCCCGTCCTTGGTAACCGTCGGGGCACCAAACGATTTATCTAACACAACGTTGCGGCCTTTGGGCCCAAGCGTTGTTTTCACGGCGTCTGCCAAAATATTTACACCAGCAAGCATACCCTGACGGGCAGCGTCACCAAATTTTACGTCTTTAGCTGTCATGTCTTAACAATCCTTTTCTCAGGGGGGTCTTACTTTTCGATTACGCCAAGAATTTCTGATTCGTTCATAATCAGAAGCTCTTCACCGTCTACTTTGATCGTGTTCGAGCCCGAATACTGGCCAAACACCACGGTGTCACCGACGGACACCGAGACTGCGCGTACGTCTCCGTTATCGAGTGGTTTGCCCGTTCCGACGGCAACGATTTCACCCTGATTCGGCTTCTCAGCCGCTGATCCAGGAAGCACAATGCCGCCTGATGTTTTTGATTCCTCTTCCATGCGACGTATTACGACGCGATCGTGGAGTGGACGAATGTTCATTTGCTTACATCTCCGATTTTTGACAATGAACTCGGGCCTAAGCCCAATCTCATCCCCCCGCCTTTGTGAGTTGGAACGCTTTCCTTGGCTCAAAAGGAGGGAGGTTTTTAATGTCGGGGATTACCCATCCCTCGGACATGCGGGATCATATAGACACTTTTCTTTTTTTCAACGGTCGAACTAAAAATTTCTATCGTCGAGATGACGATACTCACCTTCGATCGTGATCTTGTGACGGAAGCGGTCGATCAGTTTAAAAAGAAGCCATTGGCGAGTCTGTGGAATCAGCAGCACAAAACCGACCGCGTCAGTCACGAATCCTGGTGTCAACAGCAACGCGCCGCCGACGGCGAGCATCACGCCGCTGACGAGCTCGGTCGCCGGTATTGAGCCCTCGTTCATCTTTTGGCGAGCGCTCAATAGCGTCGATAAACCCTGTCTCTTCAAGAGTGACAAGCCTACGGTAGCGGTCACCACAACAAGTGCGATTGTTGGGAGAGCACCGATCCAACCGCCGACCTCGATTAAGATCCACATCTCGGCGACCGGTACCAACATAAAAACAATCAACGGCATGACCAATCCTCCTCATAATAGGATACCGAATTTATCGATCACAAAAAAATGAGTACTTTTGCAGTGCAACCAAACTCCATGTAATGATATTGCATCGCAACAAACTATGTTCGCGACTTCTTATGGATACTCACTAAGGACAGACTATGGTTCTCGATGAAAAAGTGGTCGTCATTACAGGCGGAGCTCAGGGCTTAGGGCTTGCAACGGCAATTCGGTTAGCGCCGAAAAAAGCTCATATCGCACTGATTGATATGAACCGACATCAACTAGCTGAAGCTAAAGACGTGATCGAAACCGCTGGCACATCGGTTTCCACTTGGGTATGCGACGTTTCTAACGAAGAGGCAGTCGATGAAGTTTTTACAGAAATAGCTAAGGAAAATGGTCGGCTTGATGCTGTTGTCAACAACGCCGGTATAACGCGGGATGCGTTACTCCTAAAGGTCAAAGACGGCGCAGTTGAAAAACGGATGACCCTCAACGATTGGCAGCAGGTTGTTAACGTAAATTTGACGGGGACATTCTTGTGTGGTCGGGCGGCCGCGACTGAGATGGTAAAGGCCAATAATGGTGGATGCATCATCAATATTTCGTCTGTGTCACGCCACGGCAATATGGGCCAGACAAACTACACAGCAGCCAAGGCAGGCGTCGCCGCAATGGCCGTCACTTGGGCCAAAGAATTAGCAAGACAGGGAATACGCTGTGTAGCGATCGCACCGGGTTACATCGGTACCGAGATGGTTCTAAATATGAAGCCAGAGGCGCTAGAAAAGATTATGGCAGGTATCCCTGCACGGCGCCTAGGTCTGCCCAATGAAATCGCTCAAACTATTGAATTTATTCTTGAGAACGACTACATCAACGGTCGCGTGATTGAGATTGACGGTGGTCTTCGGGTCTAACACACTTGCCGTTCGGAACATTCCTCACACGATGAGGACGCAATCTGGGGGCGGGTTATGACACTTAACGACACTTTTAAAACGTACCTAGACAAGCGCATTCTGTGGGTTTTCCTTATGGGTTGCGCCAGCGGCTTCCCATGGGTTCTGATTGGTTCAGCAATGTCTGGATGGCTCAAAGATGCTGGACTGACTCGAACTGCTATTGGTCTTTTTGGATCAATTTTTGCCGTATATGCGATCAATTTTCTCTGGGCGCCTCTCATCGACCGCGTAAGGATCCCGATACTGGGCATCCTAGGACAACGGAGGGGATGGATACTCGGCACACAACTGATCATGCTTGCTTTGACCATCTGTATCGCGACCGTAAATCCGTCTACTTCTCTGATGTTGACTTCGGTACTGGCGCTAGGTATCGCCAGTGCGTCAGCGACCCAAGATATTGCAGTTGACGCATACCGAATAGATCACTTTGCTAACAGCCCCAAACATCAACTGCCAGCGGCCTCAGCGATGGCGGTGATCGGCTGGTGGACAGGTTATTCACTACCTGGCTATGTAGCTTTCCGCTACGCGGACACGCTGACCTGGTCTGGGGTGTATTGGATCCTCGCGGGATTCATAGTCTGCCTGATTGGTTTAACTTTAATGGTCCAAGAACCGGTATCCGACCGAAAAAAACTTCAGGCTGCCCTCGAATCTAGGTACGCCAGATTTGGAACCTCAAGCTCTGGGCAAATTATACGCTGGCTTACTGTGACCGTTTGGGAACCACTCGCTGAATTCATGCGTCGGAACGGTGTCAAGACTGCTCTAGCGATACTATTATTTGTCTTCTTATTTAAAATTGGCGAGGCTTTCCTGGGGCGCATGTCTATCGTTTTCTACAAGGAAGTTGGCTTCACCAATGAGCAGATAGCTGAATATACGAAGATGCTTGGATGGCTTGCCACCGTGGCATTTACACTTCTCGGCTCGATTATTAACGTCCGTCTTGGCGTTGTGAAGGGTCTGCTGATCGGTGGAGCGGCCATGGCATTGAGTAATCTGATGTTTGCTTGGATAGCAATCGCTGGCCCGAAAGAGTGGCTGTTTGCCATAACTATTATTGTTGACAATTTCACAACGGCATTTTCGAGCGTGGCCTTCGTCAGTTTCTTGACCGCGCTCACTGGACGAGCTTTTTCGGCAACCCAGTATGCCTTACTAGCCTCGATCGGAAACCTTGGTCGAACCACTTTGGCAAGTGGTAGTGGTTGGTTCGTAGATGTAACCGGCAGTTGGGTACTCTTCTTCGTACTTACAACCGTACTTGTGATACCTGGTTTAGTTCTTTTGATTATAATCCGGGATCGTGTAAAGGCTCTTCAAACGGATCAAAAAAATGGGTAATCGACTTACAAAGCTATACACCAAAACTGGGGATGATGGAACAACCGGGCTCGGTGACGGATCACGAACTGCAAAAGACAGTATCCGCATTGAGGCGGTCGGTACTATTGATGAACTCAACTCTTGGATCGGCTTACTGATCGCCGACCTGCCGGACGACGAAGTTTTAACCGGGCCGTTGACTGAAATTCAACACAGGTTATTTGACTTAGGTGGTGAACTCGCGGTCCCCGGCTTTCAGTTGATTACAAAAGAAATGGTTTCGGATCTTGAGGCCTTATGCGACGAGTTGAACGGGGCATTGCCTCCGCTTAAAGAGTTCATTCTACCGGGCGGCTCAAGGGCAGCAGGTCTCTGTCACATGGCGCGGGCGGTAGCGAGACGTGCGGAACGCGCGATCGTTACACTAGCAAAAAAGGAAGCCGTTGCGGACGACCTAAGACGATATATCAATAGGTTATCAGACGTCTTATTTGTCATGGCCCGCCAACTCGCACGACGTGATGGCGGCCAAGAAGTCTTTTGGAAATCAAAAAGAACCCAATAAAGAGTGCCCGCTAAGCCGGGCATTCTTTTAAAACACCAAGTGCCTAATATCACCCAATACTTTTCCCAACATGCCCGTAAAGCGCGCACCATCTCCGCCATTGATCACACGGTGATCATAGGAGAGACATAACGGCAAAATCAGCCTTGGTTGGAACGACGAACCATCCCAAATAGGCTGAATCGATGCTTTGGAGATGCCGAGGATCGCAGCTTGCGGTGACGGAACAATCGGAGTAAACGCGGTTCCACCGATCGAGCCAAGCGACGAAATTGTAAAGGTTGCACCCTGCATCTCAGCAGGCTTCAGTTTCTTACTCTTCGCCTTATCCGCCAGTTCCGAAGCTTCAGCAGAAATTTCCCAAATCCCCTTTTGATCCGCATCACGAATCACGGGCACCATAAGGCCATCGGGTGTGTCGACAGCGATACCTATGTGTACGTACATCTTTCTGACGACCTGATCTGTGGCAGGATCAATCGAGGCATTAACTTGTGGAAGCTCGGCCAACGCATGGGCAGAAGCCTTAATCAAGAAGGGTAACGGTGTAAGCTTAACTCCTCTCCTCTCAGCCTCGGCCTTCATTGACTTACGGAAAACTTCCAGTTCAGTGATATCGGCCTCATCAAACTGAGTAACTGAAGGAACATTGAGCCAACAACGGGTCATATTGTCCGCGGTCAGTTTGTGAATTTTGGTCATCGGAACCCGTTCCACCGGACCGAAGGCCTCAAAATCAACAACCGGAATCGCGGGTATACCTGACCCACCGGTAACACCCGTGCCTCCCTCAGCTTCTTTGAGCTTCGACTTCACAAAGTTATGCAAATCATCCTTCGTGATCCGTCCGCGAGGCCCTGAAGGTGTGACCTTTGACAAATTGACGCCGAGCTCACGGGCAAGCGCACGGACAGCCGGACCAGCGTGCACGCTTGAGGCTACCGACGGCGCAGCAGACTCTGCTACTACATGAGAATCGAGAATTGGAGCGGGAGGTAATGTGGGTGTGGGAGCTTTTTGCGCAGACTGCTGAGGAGCCTTGTTCGATTGCGGTGCAAGACCACCTGTCGCTTCAATCTCAGCAACCGGATCACCTCGAGTGACAGAGTCACCTTCGTTAACGGACAGCACCAACACTTTGCCACTGACCGGTGATGGGATTTCCATCGAGGCCTTATCCGATTCCAGAACAATCAACGTGTCCCCTTCCGAGACGATGTCACCAGCGCTGACACTGATCTCGATAACGGTTACGCCATCGGCGTTTCCGGTATCAGGTACGACAACCTTTTCAATGTCGCCCCCTGTTTGAGTGACGGCCTGCTCCACCGGTGCTTGTTTCAAGGTCTCAGAGCGGACCGACGCCGGCACAAGCTCTGCAGATGCAGTCGATTCATCACCGCTCATCTCGCAAATCGGGTCGCCTTGAACAACTTGTTGCCCTTCTGACACTCTCAAAGCCGTAACTACGCCAGACGTTGGTGCGGGGATCTCCATAGACGCCTTATCAGACTCTAGCACAATTAGTGTATCTCCCTCGGATACGCTATCGCCGACTGATACGGTGATTTCAATAACCGTGACACCATCCGCGCTTCCAGTATCCGGAACAGAAATAAGTTGAGATGCGTCCGAAATCTGTTCATCCACCAGCTCGCTTGAAACTGAGTCTTGTGGCGTCTCAGCCACAGCCTCGGTTACTGATTCAGCCCCCTCGAGCTCACAAATCGAATCTCCTTCATTGACTTCTGAACCTTCAAATACGTGGATTTTTCGCACCACACCTGACCCATCCGCTGGAATCTCCATCGACGCTTTATCTGATTCAAGAACAATCAGCGTATCACCCTCACTCACGTGGTCACCGGGCGCTACAGCAACTTCAATCACAGTCACGTTTGAGGTATCACCAATGTCTGGTACACGAATCGTTGTCATGTCATACCTCCTTACAATATCACCGGATCGAGACGATCAGGGTCGATATCGAATTGCTTGATCGCTTTCGTAACCATCTTCGGTTCAATCTTACCGTCCATCGATAACGCTCGCAGCGCGGCTATGGTCACAAATCGACGGTCCACCTCAAAGTGCTCACGTAATTTCTTTCGCGAATCCGAACGGCCGAAACCGTCTGTCCCCAGCGTAATGTAGGTAGTCCGGCCGAGGAACGGACGAATCTGCTCCGAATACAACTGGATATGATCGGTCGCGGCAACAATGGGAGCGTCCGAACCACCAAGCAGTGCCTCAACATGACTAACACGCGCCGTTTTCTCTTCCGGATGCAAGAGGTTATAGCGAGCTACCGACTGGCCATCACGACGCAGCTCGTTGAAGCTAGTCGCACTGTAAACCTCGGCCGCCACTCCAAAATCAGCGAGCAGTTCACAGGCCGCTTCAACCTCTCTCAGGATCGTGCCTGAGCCTAGCAGACGGACGGTGTATTTCATCTTCGGAACCGCCGATCTCAGTAGATACATTCCCTTGATGATGCCGGTTTCTGCACCCTCAGGCATATCCGGATGTCCATAATTCTCGTTCATCAACGTGATGTAATAAAATACACTCTGATTCTCGTCATACATCTGCTTAAGACCGTGCTGAACGATTACAGCGACCTCATAACTGTAGGTTGGGTCATAGGAGCGCTGATTCGGAACTGTTCCGGCCAGAATATGGCTGTGACCATCCTGATGCTGCAGGCCCTCGCCGTTTAATGTCGTGCGGCCAGAGGTCGCACCCAACAGGAATCCTTTTGCCTGAATATCACCAGCCGCCCAGACCAAGTCACCCACACGCTGATGGCCGAACATTGAGTAATAGATATAAAACGGGATCAATGGTTGATCGTGGTTCGCATAAGACGTCGCACAGGCGAGCCAGGCCGAAAACGCACCCGACTCGTTGATTCCCTCCTCGAGAATCTGGCCTGCTTTATCCTCGTGATAAGACAGTACCTGATCGACGTCATGAGGGATGTATTTTTGGCCCTCGGTTGTGTAGATACCCAATTGCTTAAACATCCCCTCCATGCCGAACGTCCTGGCCTCATCCGGAACGATTGGCACAATACGATGCCCAATGATCTTATCCTTTGCCAATGTCGATAACATCCGAACGAAGGCCATCGTGGTAGAGATCTGACGATCGCCTGTGCCCTTGGTCTGCTGCTTAAATGCTTCAAGCTCCGGGCAGCCCAATGACTCTTTGTGGACGCGACGAGATGGCAAGTAACCACCGAGGGCCTGCCGACGTTCCTGTAAATACTTGATTTCAGGGCTGTCGGTACCCGGATCGTAATAAGGAACATCTGCAAGAGCGTCATCACTGATTGGGATTGCGAAACGATCGCGGAACAGTCTTAGATTATCCAAGTCGAGTTTTTTCACTTGGTGAGATGGGTTCGCAGACTCACCGGATGACCCCATGCCGTAGCCTTTGACAGTCTGTGCCAGGATCACCGTTGGCTGCCCTCTATGATTAATCGCCGCGTGATAGGCAGCGTAAACCTTCTTTGGATCGTGCCCGCCACGGTTCAGACTATAAATATCGTCATCCGTAAGGTCTGCCACCATCTCTTTGAGCTCTGGGTATTGCCCAAAAAAATTCTCGCGGGTGTAAGCGCCGCCCTTTGCCTTACAGTTCTGGAGTTCGCCGTCTACCACCTCGTCCATCACTTTTTGCATGAGACCATGGCGGTCTCTTGCGAATAAAGGATCCCACTGTCCGCCCCAAAGAACCTTGATCACATTCCAGCCCGCGCCGCGGAACTGTCCCTCAAGCTCCTGGACAATTTTCCCGTTACCTCGCACCGGACCATCCAAACGCTGGAGGTTACAGTTAATGACAAAAATTAGATTGTCGAGACTCTCGCGTCCAGCAAGACCGATAGCACCCAAGGATTCGGGCTCATCCATCTCGCCATCCCCTAAAAACGCCCAGACCTTGCGATCCGGCTGATCTGATAGCCCACGGTTAACAAGATACTTCATCACATGGGCCTGATAGATCGACTGGATGGGCCCCAGTCCCATGGATACTGTCGGGAACTGCCAGTAATCGGGCATCAGCCAGGGGTGTGGATAGGACGATAGGCCGTCACCGTCAACCTCTCTGCGGAAATTATCGAGTTGATTTTCGGACAAGCGGCCTTCGAGAAATGATCGAGCATAAATCCCCGGGCTCGCGTGACCCTGTATATACAACAGATCCTGTCCCCTCGGATGATCGGGACCTTTCCAAAAATAATTAAATCCGACCTCATAAAGCGTGGCGGCCGACTGATAAGTCGCTATATGACCGCCTAGGTCATCACCTGTTTTGTTCGCACGCATCACCATCGCTAATGCGTTCCAGCGTATTAAACTACGAATACGACGCTCCATGAACAAGTCCCCAGGCATCCGGGCCTCGTTCTGGACTGGAATGGTGTTTCGATAAGGCGTCGTCATGGCGACCGGAAGGCTCGCGCCTTCCTGACTAGCACGCGCGACTAATTGATTTAACAAATAAGCGGCACGGTCAACCCCTTCGTGCTGGAGTACCGACTCATAAGCCTCGAGCCATTCTTTGGTTTCGACCGGATCTTGGTCTGCTGTTATTGGCGTATTCGCCATATTTTCACCTCTTCGGGTTGGTTGGTGATCAACGTCGCCTAAATTAAGCCGATTGTGTCAACTCTTTTAGACGACGCGGTTTCGTATCTGCAAGCCGTTCACGGTCCAGTGATTCGCTGACCGTTAGCATATGTTGGCGGACCGCGTTCCTCGCGCCCACTGGATCACGATCAATCACGATGGCTCGATAAATCGCCTCGTGCTGAAGTGCGAGGTCCTGTTTCTTCATCCGATCCAAATTTAGCTCCGCCAAATTTTTTACAATCGATTCCTCAAGCAGAACAAAAGTGGACCGCATGATGTGTAAAATCACACCGTTCTGCGATGCCTCAGCAATCGCCAAGTGAAACTCCGCATCGGCCTTCGCCTCGCGATGCAAATCGTGCGAGCGAACGGCCGCCTGTAGTTCATGATATCGACGCTGGACATTCCCGCGCGCTCGCTCGGTTGCGCGATCGGCCGCTAACCACGCTGCTACGCTCTCTAAGGCAAAACGCAACTCCAAAATGTCAAACGTACCGTCCGGAGATCGCTGAATCATGGTCATCATTGGGTCGACGAACGTAGATCCAACGTGCTCGGCGACGAACGTTCCGCCACCGTGCCTTCTTTGCACTAAGCCGCGAGCCTCAAGCTTCTGGATCGCCTCTCTGACGGTCGGTCTTGACACGTCGAATTCCTCCGCGAGACTCCGCTCTGAGGGAAGCTTTTGGCCCGGACGCACTTTTCCCTCGAGGATCAATCGTTCTACCTGATCCATTATCACATCGGCTGCGCGAGTTACTCGTGGAATCGACAAATATCCAGTCATCATTGCTTCCCTGCCCAAAACATAATTAAAGTGGTCTTACCAATATGGTAACTGGTCAGACCAAAGAGCGCAAATGACTAAATGAGTCTGTCTCTTGGTTCTAGGCCCGCGAAATAAGCATCAAGGTTATCCAGAGCACGATCACCCATTGCCTTGCGAGTCTCGTGTGTCGACGAACCGAGGTGCGGCAACATAAATAGGTTAGGACATTTGGCGAACGCGGGGTTTCCACCGGGCTCGACCTGAAAGACATCCAGTCCCGCGGCAGCGACATGGCCTGAGTTCAGTGCCTCAATTAGTGCCGTCTCGTCGATAAGACTGCCACGCGCCGTATTAACGAAGACAACCCCGGGCTTCATCCATCCAATTGAGTCCGCATTAATCAGGTTAATTGTCTCTGGGGTGGCGGGACAGTTCAGCGAAATCATATCCACCCCACCGAAAAGCCCTTTAAGTGTTGGATGAAAGATTGCCCCAGCCTCCGATTCTGGTGGTAGTCTCCGTCGATTGCTGTAGTGGATCTCCATATCGAACCCTCGCGCACGCATCGCAACTGTCTGACCCACACGACCCATACCAACGATCCCGAGTTTTTTTTTGGTCAGCTGGATACCATTCATCGCAGACGGTGCCCAGTTTGTCCAACTACCGGTTCTCAGCAACTGATCACCCTCATATGCACGACGACAGGCACCGAGTAACAGGAGAATTGCAATCTCTGCCGTCGCATCTGATAACACGTCTGGTGTATTCGTAACGACAACACCTCGCTCTTTCAGGGCTCCAAGATCACAGTGATCAACTCCGACGGAATAATTTGCGACGATCTTCAGACGATCGGACAGTCGATCGACGACACTTTTAGATAGTACTTCAGAGTGACAGATCATTAGCGCGTCGGAATTGAAACTTCTTGCTATGATCTCGTCACCTGACATTATATGATCATCATCATTCAACCAGACTCCTGCAGTCACATATGGAGCCATGTTTGCAGTTGTATTTGTTCCAACTGGAGTTATTTGTTCCTCATCTTCTACATTAGTAGTTTCTTCTTCGGCGGTAGATTCTTCTTCACAGCTATTTCGTCGCAAAAGTTTATGACAAAAACATCTATCTGGTTTTGGGATAAATGGTATTTTCCTAGTATGGACATGCTATTCATCTGTGCATGCTTGTTTTTCACCTCAAACACAGAAAATCGTTTTTTGGCTTCTTTGTTTATTTGCTCTACTGTTTTTGAAGCACCCTTCGCAGGAGATAGGTTCTGTATTTGGCCTCGATGCATTGCAGCCTCAAAAATCTCTTTCGAACCCAGATGCCTTTCTGTTGCCAATTTTATTTGAGATGATAATAAGTGCTGAAAGTGTTGCAAAGCTGGAGAATGCCCATCGGC
>CAJWIY010000024.1 GCA_913042205.1 uncultured Gammaproteobacteria bacterium | reverse complement strand
GGACGTAATCAAAAAGGGATGAGGTAGTTTCAATTAATCAGTGTAGTAATATAGGTGTTTCTTTAGGGGCATTGGTGCCCAGGAGAGGACTTGAACCTCCACGGGGTTTCCCCCACTAGCACCTGAAGCTAGCGCGTCTACCAATTTCGCCACCTGGGCCGCGTAATTACCAGCTGGCGGATCATAGAGAGGACTCTACGGTAAGTCAAGGATGAGCTAAACTGTTCCGATGTCGGCGAATCCAAGACTAATTCTTGTCATTACAGGCCCTACAGGGATCGGAAAAACTGATCTTTCCATGGCGCTCTCTGAACATTTTCCGATCCGTCTGTTGAGTGCCGACTCTGTGATGGTGTACCAGCACTTAGATATCGGATCCGCCAAACCAACCGCAGAGGCACTGGCACGGAGCCCTCACGAGCTTATTGATCTGGTGCCACCTGAGCATGCCTTTGACGCAGGTCAATTCGTGACGCACGCGACCGAGGCGATTGAGAAGGCTTGGAAAAGCAGTCTTGTGCCCTGTTTAGTGGGCGGAACTATAATGTATCTGAAGTCGTTGCTCGATGGATTGGATCCGCTGCCTGGTTCGGATCCGATTCTCAGGGAGAGAATACGAAAGAAGGCGGAGTATGAAGGCTGGCCCTCTGTTCATGCCTGGCTGGAAAGTCTTGATTCCGATATAGCTCAAATGATTCATCCGAATCATTCGTCTCGTATTGAGAGGGCCTTGGAGGTTCGATTAATCACCGGCGATTCCATTCGCTCCTTTTGGTCAGAACATAAGGCTAATAAGAAGATCGCCGGGCATCCTATCGAAGTAGCTACACTTGCATTGATACCAAGTAACAGAGAGCAACTAAAAAGCCGGCTCGATAGACGATTTGATGCGATGCTTACTAACGGTCTTGAGACAGAGGTGCGGTCCCTCAGGGAGCGCCCCGAGTTGTCCCTGAGTTGTACTTCGATGCGAAGCGTTGGATATCGACAAATGTGGGAATTTCTGGATGGTAGTATCTCGAAAGATGAGATGAGAGACCGAGCAAAGGCAGCAACACGACAGCTTGCTAAGAGACAGATGACATGGTTAAGAAGTTGGCGCGCAGATGCCAAAACGACACTTGAAGTGGTGGGCTCATTACCAATAGGTGAAGCAAAAAATTGGCTGTCGGGAGAACTTGACCGTGTTCTTTGAGCGAGAAACAGGCGGTGAGCGGGCTATTATTTGTTCCGTGACGATTCGTGAGCCTAATTATATCCCTGATGTTGATGAGTTTTTTTCTCTTGTTACTTCAGCTGGCGCTGAGATAGTTGGAACGTTGACGGCGCAGCGACAAAGACCGAGTCCTGCGAATTACATAGGGGTTGGCAAAGTTGAGGAGCTTGCCGCGCTTGTTCGAGCAACTGAGGCCGACCTTGTGATTTTTGATGGGAATCTGTCACCAAGCCAGGAACGGAATCTGGAAAGACAAGTAAAGGCCCGTGTGATCGATCGATCAGGACTGATCCTTGATATTTTCGCGAGCCGTGCTCGCACATTTGAAGGAAAGCTGCAGATCGAGCTTGCTCAGCTTGACCACATTCGGACACGACTGATACGTGGTTGGACTCACTTGGAACGACAGAAAGGGGGTATTGGTCTAAGGGGCCCAGGTGAGACTCAGCTCGAGACTGACCGCCGTTTAATTGCGATCCGTATCAACTCCCTAAAAAGGAGGCTCGAAAAAGTTCGAAAAACCCGCCATCAGAGCCGCCGATCTCGCCGTCGGAATGGCATTCCGACTGTGGTGCTCGTTGGATACACGAATGCTGGTAAATCCACATTGTTCAATCGACTTACTGAGGCAAAGGTCTATGCGGCCGATCAGCTATTCGCGACTCTGGATCCGACGCTCCGAAAAATCATACTCCCGGGTGGCGCCGAGATGATTTTGGCAGACACTGTTGGATTCGTTCAAAATCTGCCACATGCCCTAGTTGACGCATTTCGCGCGACGCTGGAAGAGGCAGTCGAGGCGGATGTTTTGATATTTGTTCAAGATGGGGCACATCCAGATCGTCTGATACAAGAAGAGGCGGTCCTCGAAGTTCTGCAAGATATTGGAGCGCACGAAGTGCCGCGTGTGGTGGTTATGAACAAGGTTGATCTGAAACCAGAGGTAGTTCCTGGAATCGATGAGTCAGCCCGTGTTTGGATTTCGGCAAATAGTGGAATCGGTCTCGATGCGTTAACCGCAGTGCTTGCTGAAGCTATAGGTCATGCGCCAGCCGATCACGAGTTGGTATTGAAGCCGTGGGAAGGCAAATTACGCGCGAAGCTCTATAAGGAGGCGGATGTGCTTGCGGAATCGATTACGGATCTTGGTGAGACTAAAATTAATGTCAGGATTTCAGACAAGCGATTAGTTTCCTTGATCAGAGAGGTTGGTAGAAGCCCTGTCCACTGAGTATTATGCTGGGCCGTTGGGAGAAACTATGGCAACAGAAGATTCCGCTTTAGAGCAACTTAAAACCCCTCCGCATTCACGCGAGGCCGAGCAATCGTTATTGGGTGGCCTTTTGTTAGATGCACAAGCCTGGGATCAGATCTCTGGCATGGTAACAAAGGAAGATTTTTACCTTCCACAGCATCGATTGATTTTTGAAGCGATATTTAAACTCTCAGAGCGGGGTTGTCCACTCGATGTACTGACGATTTCAGAAGAGCTCGATGTCATGGATGAGGCTGAGCATGCCGGTGGCATTGCGTATTTATCCGAATTGGCGGCGAGCGCCTCGAGCGCGAGTAATGTCATCGCCTATGCGGAAATAATCAGAGATCGTTCAGTCCTTCGGCAACTCATCCGTGTCGCTGGGGAAATGTCTGAAAATGCCCGTAAACCGGCTGGTCGTAGCGTTAGTGAGATACTTGACGAGGCAGAAACTAAGGTGTTCAAAATTAGTGAAGAGCGGCCAACGCGGGGTGGTCCTGAGGCTGTAAACCATTACTTGGAGGCGACACTTGATAGGATCGAAGAACTCTATGCGTCAGATTCAGAAGTCACTGGGGTATCTACCGGGTTTAAAAAGCTCGATCAAATGACTGCTGGTTTGCAGCAATCTGATTTAGTGATCATTGCTGGTCGTCCTTCAATGGGTAAAACGGCCTTAGCAATGTGCTTTGTCGAGGCATGTGTCATAAAGTCTGATAGACCAACAATAGTGTTTTCTATGGAGATGCCAGGTGAATCGATAGTGATGAGGATGCTGTCCTCCCTAGGCCGGATAAACCAAACAAAAGTTCGAACCGGTAAGTTGGCTGACGAAGATTGGCCACGACTTACCTCGGCATTCAGTTTGCTGAACGAAAAGCCCTTATACATTGATGATACCCCGGCACTGACACCAATTGAGCTGAAATCGAGGGCCCGTCGAGTTGCTCGTCAATTCCCAGAGGGTCTAGGGATGATTATGGTCGACTATCTTCAATTGATGCAGGTGGCAGGTGCTGGAGAAAATCGGGCGGGAGAGATTTCTGAGATCTCTCGTTCGTTGAAAGCGTTGGCAAAAGAGTTGGATTGTCCGGTGGTTGCGCTATCGCAGTTAAACCGCTCACTGGAGCAACGGCCTAATAAGCGCCCTGTAATGTCAGATTTGAGAGAATCTGGCGCAATCGAACAAGATGCGGACTTGATTTGCTTTATTTATCGCGACGAGGTTTACAACGAGGACACGGAAGACAAGGGGATCGCTGAGATTATTGTTGGTAAGCAGCGAAATGGGCCGATTGGAACAGTCAGGCTAGCATTTCTAGGCCAGTATACGCGGTTTGAAGATCTTGCTGAGTCGTACTATGAGGAATATTCCAATGAGTAAGTCCTTGCAAGATCAGCTGTTGGCGTTGGGTGTTGCAGATAAGAAAAAAGTGAGGCAGGCCAAGCATGAGAAGCGTGTTGCATCCAGAGAGGTTACGGGGCCTGGTATTCAGGAAAGTCTACGCGAAACCCAACAGAAAGTTCGTGAAGAAAAGAGGGCGCGTGATCAAGCGCTGGCGACCGAGCGAGAAGCGAAGCGACTAAAAGCCGAAAAACTTTCTCAAGTGCGTGACATGGTGAAGTCTAGTAAGGTCGAACGCGGCATCGAATCTGAGAGGGTCGATTTCCGCTTTCCGTATGGCAAAAAGATTCGGCCTTTCCCAGTGAGTGCTGAGGTTCGCGATCGTCTTTCAAGAGGGCTTTTAGGTCTCATCGAGGTGGATGGGGCAATTTTTGTCGTTCCAAGGGAGACCCTTGAGAAGTGTCTCGAGCGGCTCGCGGGTCAAAATATTTTTTCACATCTAGCCACGCTTGAAGAGCAAGATGCTGATTATCCGCCAATACCTGATGACCTTGATTGGTAGTAACACTCGACTACTAGCTTGCGATATATCATTTATAATCGGTACTTGAGTTGCTTTCTCGGACCAATTTCCGCTTGAGCCCTCAGGCGACGAATTCAGAATTTGTTGGAATTTGGCAATAGTCTTGTGTTTGAGGCCTTGTGAAAGACCAGTCCTAGTGCTAGCTTTCCAACATATGGCGACGGGCACACCAGAAAATTGGCGCGGCGTAGGTATTGTTGTGCTGAAACGAAGGTGCCTTCTGTATATCGATAAGGCCCGTGTGAAAACTAAAACAAACCGCTTAATTCAGGAGTAATTCCATGAAATTGTCTGCAAAAATTGCAACATCCGTCGCAGCTTCAGCTGTCGCTGTTGCTCAGGTAGCATCAGCCGGTACATTGGATGATGTCAAAGCTCGTGGCGAGTTGAAATGTGGTGTCAGTGGTGGCGTACCAGGTTTCTCTGCGCCCGATGATGCTGGTCGTATGCAAGGTATTGATGCCGCCGTATGTGACGCTGTTGCTGCTGCCGTACTTGGCGACGCCAGTAAGGTTGTGTTCATACCACTGACGGCGAAAGAGCGTTTTACAGCGCTTGCTTCGGGCGAGGTGGATGTGTTGTCACGTAATACGACGCATACACTGACTCGTGAGGCTTCACTCGGATTGAACTTTACCTATTATAACTACATCGATGGACAGGGCTTCATGGTTATGAAGGATTCTGGCATCAAGTCAACGTTAGAGCTCGACGGCGCGAGCATCTGTGTTCAGGCCGGTACAACTACCGAGCTGAACATGGCTGACTACTTCAGAAATAATAATATGAAATTCACACCAGTGGGTTATGAAACCTCAACTCAGACTCGCGAGGGTTTCGAGGGCGGTGCTTGTGACGTATTGACCTCTGATAAGTCACAGCTGGCTGCGTTGAGTACTGAAATGAAAGTAGGTCCTGCCGGCGTCACGATTTTGCCGGAGACTATTTCAAAAGAACCTCTTGGTCCGGTTGTTCGTCAGGGTGATGATCAGTGGATGGATATCGTTGCGATGACCTTGTATGCGTTGATTAATGCAGAGGAGCTTGGTATCACATCTGGTAATATCGACAGTTTAAAGGCTAAGCCTGGTAATCCAGCGGTCGCTCGTTTGGTGGGTGCTGAAGGTAATATGGGTGAACTTCTCGGCCTGGGTGCCGATTGGTCTTATAACGCCATCAAACAGGTTGGTAACTATGGCGAAATTTATGAGCGCACAGTTGCCCCAATTGGTATTCCCCGTGCAGGATCAGTGAATGATCTATGGACCCGTGGCGGTATTCTTTACGCGCCTCCAATTCGGTAATCGAGTTCGACCAAAGACCGGGCATTGCCCGGTCTTTCTTTAATGTCCACCGGATTAAAATGTGACAGAACGTACACGTATCCCATTACATCGGGACCCGAGAGTTCGGGCCATACTTGTCCAAGTGCTTGCTGCAGTTGTAGTGGGTTACGGTTTTTATTCATTATTCCAGACGACGGTTGATAACTTAGTTGCTCGGGGTATTCAGACCGGAACGAATTTCTTTGATGAAGTAGCGCCGTTCCAGATCGGATTCACGCCTTTCTTTGACTATAAGCTCGGTGAATCCAAATATATCGACGTTTTTTTCGTCGGTATTCAAAATACTATTTTGGTGGCGGTATTGGGGATTATCGCCGCAACATTACTCGGGTTTTTCATTGGTGTGATTCGGTTATCTCCGAATTGGCTCGTTTCGCGCGGAGCGCTTGTTTACATTGAAATCTTCCGCAATGTTCCACTGCTTTTGCAGATTATGTTTTGGAACTTTGCGATTTTCCTACCGACGCTGCCAGCACCGAAGAATTCAATTGCGATGGGCGCTTTTTATCTTAATGCCCGTGGCTTTCATACACCGTTACCGGTAATCGAAAATACGACCGATTTTGCAATCTGGATTGCGCTGCTGACCTTCCTTGTCATTGGACTTGTCATGTTCGCGCGACGCGCCAAAGCACTGTTTGAGGAGACCGGTCGGCGTCTACCAGTGCCGTGGATCTCTGCAGCCGCTTTAATTATTGGTGGTTATATTTTCTATTTGGTTTCCGGGTCGCCACTAAGCTTTGACGAGCCAGTATTGGGTCGGTTTAACTTCAAGGGAGGCGGGCAGTTACCATTGCCACTTTTCTCACTTTGGTTCGCTTTAACATTGTACACATCGGCATTCATTGCTGAAAATGTCCGTGCAGGGATCCAATCCGTCTCTCACGGGCAAACCGAGGCAGCCCTCGCACTTGGGCTGTCTAGAAAAGATACAGTTAATTTGGTCACAATCCCTCAAGCATTGCGAGTGATCATCCCACCAACAATCAGTCAGTACCTGAACTTAACCAAGAACTCGTCACTCGCCGTGGCTGTGGGGTATGAGGAACTGGTCGCTGTTTGGGCAGGCATCACGCTCAACCAGACGGGTCAGGCACTTGTCATCATTGGCATGACAGTCGCGGTCTATGAATGCCTCAGTTTGTTAACCTCGTTCGTATTGAACTGGTACAACAAACGAATCCAGTTGACGGAGCGTTAGTATGTCTGAAGTTAAAATTTTTGTACCTGCTCCGGATCGTTCGCCACCCAGCAATACGCTGGGTCCTGTTGCTTGGTTACGGGAGAATTTATTTGGATCAATCAGTAGTTCCATCGCGACACTCTTATTTTTCTATTTGTGCTTTAGTTACTTACCCCCTTTCGTTGACTGGGCATTCATCAAAGCTAATTGGACAGGGACTGATCGTTCAGTATGCGAGGCAAATGCTGCCGGAGCCTGTTGGACGTTCATTAATGTTCGTTTAGAACAGATCTTGTTTGGGTTGTATTTTGCGTCTAAGCCCGAAGAGCTATGGCGCCCAACATTGATTTTTGTTCTATTTTTCGCGTTGTTGCTCCCGCTGCTATTTGAGAGAACGCCGGGGAAGAAATGGTTATCAATCGCCCTTTTGGGTGTGTTTCCTGTTGTATTTTATTTCGTCGTTTACGGAGGATCTTTTGGGATACCTCAGTCTAACACGACGCAATGGGGCGGCTTCCTCCTTACGTTTGCTCTAGCTTTTGTTGGCATCTTGTTGGCCCTTCCGATAGGTATTTTGCTGGCACTTGGTCGTCGTTCTGAGATGCCTGTCATTCGCTCGATTTGTGTTATCTACATTGAGTTCTGGCGTGGAACACCGTTGATCACCATTTTATTTATGGCATCGGTGATGCTGCCCTTATTTTTCCCAGCTGGTGTCGAATTTGATAAGGTCGTCCGCGCCATGATCGGGATCACCATGTTCCAATCAGCTTATACCGCGGAAGCCGTTCGGGGCGGTCTGGCGGCAATTCCGAAGGGTCAGGCTGAGGCTGCGATGGCATTAGGCCTTGGTTACTGGAGACGAACGGTTCTCATCACGCTTCCGCAAGCACTGAAGATTTCGATTCCGTCAATCGTTAATACATTTATTGCGCTGTTTAAAGATACATCTTTAGTTTCTATCATTGGCTTATTAGATCTCTTGAATATGGCTCAGACCGCGGCGCGGTCAGTGGAATGGAAGGGTTATGACATTGAAGGATACTTGTTCGCCGGATTCATTTACTGGGCGTTCTGCTATGGGATGTCTCGATATAGTCAAAATTTAGAACACAAACTCGATACGAATCGGAGAAATTAATATGACCACCGACATACATATGGCGTCTGCCGAGCTCGGTGACACCATCATAAAAATTGATGAACTAAATAAGTGGTATGGGCAGTTTCATGTTTTGAAAGATATTAACCTGGACGTCAAACGTGGTGAGCGGATAGTGATCTGTGGGCCGTCTGGCTCAGGTAAATCAACATTAATTCGTTGTATCAATCGATTAGAAACACATCAAGAAGGTTCGATCGTAGTTGATGGTATTGAGTTGACGGAAGACACCAAACATATCAACGAGATTCGTCGGGAGGTTGGTATGGTGTTTCAGCACTTCAACCTGTTTCCCCACCTGACTGTTTTAGAGAACTGTACGTTGGCACCAATCTGGGTGCGTAAAGCACCGAAGCGAGAAGCAGAAGAGACAGCGATGCGCTATCTTGAACGGGTTAAGATCCCGGAGCAGGCCAACAAGTATCCTGGTCAACTGTCAGGTGGACAACAGCAACGTGTGGCGATTGCTCGTTCGCTTTGCATGAATCCGCGGGTAATGCTTTTTGACGAACCAACCTCAGCACTCGACCCCGAGATGATCGCCGAAGTATTGGATGTCATGGTTGGTCTTGCTGAAGATGGAATGACTATGCTGTGTGTCACTCATGAGATGGGTTTTGCGCGCAAGGTAGCCAACCGGGTTATTTTTATGGATGGTGGCCAGATAGTTGAGCAAAACGAGCCTGAAGAGTTTTTCAACAATCCTCAAAATGACCGGACAGAGCTATTCCTATCACAAATCTTGCAACACTAATCATTAAATGGTGGAAAAGCCGGTCACTGCCCCAATGATAGGTGCTGTGATTAATCAAATCGATTAAGGAGTCTTCATGGCTTGGAATGAGCCCGGAAATAATGGCCGCGATCCTTGGGGCGGTGGTAATCGAAACGATCAGGGTCCGCCCGACCTTGACGAGGTCTTGAAGAAGCTACAACAGAGTTTGGGTGGCCTATTTGGTAAATCGGGTGGTTCTGGTGGTGGGTCAGATTCTGGAGACGGCTCTGGATTTAATTTTTCAGGCAAGACTGTAGGTGTCTTCGCGCTAATTGCTTTGGTTGCGTACGGCGCGTTAGGTCTTTACAAAATCGATGAGCAGGAGCGTGCCGTCGTCCTTCGGTTTGGTCAGTTCTTGGAAACTAAGACCCCTGGCCTTCGCTGGAATGCGCCATTGATTGATGAAGTTAATAAGGTCAATGTAACGCGTGTTCGCACACACACGTCTCAGGGCGTGATGCTTACCGAAGATGAGAACATCGTGGACGTAACGCTTGCGGTCCAATATGTAATTTCGAACCCTCAGGATTTTTTGCTCAATGTTCGGCAGCCTGAAGTAACGCTTACGCATGCCACGGACTCCGCTATCCGTCACGTGGTAGGATCAGCCGAGATGACAGCGGTTATTTCTGAGGGCCGTGAGGCACTGGGCGGTGACGTGCAGCGACGTCTGCAAGAATATCTCGATAATTATGTCGCTGGGCTTCGGGTGGTTAAAGTTAATCTGGAGAACAGCCAGCCACCAAGTCAGGTTCAGGCCGCTTTTGATGACGTGATCAAGGCTCGAGAAGATGAGCAGCGGCTAAAAAACCAGGCCGAAGCCTATTCAAATGGGGTGATCCCGGAAGCACGTGGCCGTGCACAGAGGGTCCTTGAAGAGGCCAACGCGTATCGTGAGCAGGTTGTTGCGCAAGCGCAGGGGGAGGCTGATCGCTTCTTGAAGTTGTTGGCAGAGTACCGCAAAGCTCCCGACGTCACACGTCAGCGTCTTTATATTGATGCCGTGCAGGAAGTCATGCAGCGTTCGTCCAAGGTCATGGTAGACGTAGATTCAGGATCCAATATCATGTATCTGCCTCTGGACAGGATTGCGAGTCAGGCAGCACCCTCGATCGCAAATCAGAGTCGCGGTAGTTCATCTTTAGCAACGGTTCAACAGGCAGCAGGTGGCATGACACCGGGTGACATTCGGTCGTTGACCGATCAGGTAATTCAGGAAATACGTTCACGTCAAACTGATGATTCACAACGAGGGAGTATTCGCTGATGTCAGGACGTCAAATTAGTATTTTGATTGGGTTGGTTGTCGTTATCGCACTTGTGTCTAATGCTTTGTATGTGGTGAACGAGCGTGAGCGTGCAGTGCTGTTGAAGTTTGGTGAGGTGGTTTCTACAGATATTCGGCCGGGCCTTCATTTTAAAATTCCAGTCGTGAACGATGTACGTCGGTTCGAATCACGTTTGATCACATTGGACTCCAGTCCGCAGCGATATCTCACGGCTGAAAAAAAGGCGTTGATTGTTGATTCATTTGTAAAATGGCAAGTTGCAGATGCCGGCAAATATTACACTGCAACCGGTGGCGATGAGTTTTCAGCAAATAGCCTTCTTGCGTCACGCGTTGATAATGGATTGCGTAACAAGTTCGGTGAACGGACAGTGTTTGAGGTGGTTTCCGGGGAACGTGATGCTCTGATGGCCGAGATCACCAAGGAGCTTGACGATATCGCGTTGAATGAATTAGGAATTCATGTTCTCGATGTTCGGGTGAAAGGAATCGATCTTCCGCCTGAAGTTTCAAACGCTGTGTATTCAAGGATGAGCACAGAGCGTGAGCGTGAGGCACGTGATCATCGCTCAAGGGGCCGGGAATTGGCTGAGGGCATTGAGGCTGACGCTGATCGGCAAAACACCGTTATCGAGGCGAATGCATATCGCGAGGCGGAGCGGATACGGGGTGAGGGCGATGCCATCGCCGCAGAGATCTACGCAAATGCTTTCAATCAAGACCCGGAATTTTATTCATTCCATCGATCAATACAGGCGTATAAAAACTCATTTGCAGGAAAGGAGGATCTGTTGGTTATCGATCCTGAGTCGGATTTCTTTCGTTATTTGAAGAACCCAACAGGAAGATAGGTTAAGTATTCGGGCAGCCTTAGATCTGCCCGAGCGACTGTCCCATTTTTACGGGATACCCATCTAAAATGTCCGGTGAAAACCCTTTTTTTGATTTTGGTGTCAATATAATCACTGTCGATCCGTATTGGAACCGTCCAATTTCGTCGCCCTGGATGAACTTATGATGTGTGCCTCGATGGAAGCTCCACTCCGTTATGCCCCGCCCCGGCGGTGTAACAATGCCTGAAAATGGTGTTTCGATAGATGCGACCAGCATCGCGCCGACAAGTACCACGGAAAACGGTCCATTCTTG
The DNA here is from genome assembly GCA_913042205.1 of uncultured Gammaproteobacteria bacterium. Classification (GTDB taxonomy): domain Bacteria; phylum Pseudomonadota; class Gammaproteobacteria; order Pseudomonadales; family Litorivicinaceae; genus HIMB30. The sequence continues at coordinate 17,456 of CAJWIY010000024.1, read as the reverse complement.
CCTTTGAAGTGCATGATGACACGCTCATTCCGAGCAAATACTGCTGGGATCGATGTGGTCGTTGAATCATTTACAGAGAAAAGACGTCCGGGTACGTGCACCATATGCTTCAATTCACCGTCCATCGGACAGTGCACACGATGGTAATCCTTGGGTGATAAATAGATGGTTAGGTAATGACCATCTTGGTAGATCTTTTCGTAGTCTGGCTGTCCGAAGAGTTCTGTTAAAGAGAATTGGTGTCCTTTGGCCGCTAGTCGAACATCGTGAGACAAGTTACCGACGCCGAATACGGTTCCATCGGCCGGTGATGCTATGTGACCATATCCTGCAAGTGGGCGGATTCCCTCTTTGAGGGCGCGAGTGAAAAATGCATTGAAATGCGTATAGGCGTCCAGGGATGGCTCAGCTACCTCATCCATTTGGATTTCGAATCGATGGATAAAATGTTGGATCAGGAAATTTTTGACTTTTGGGTTTTCGCAAAAGGCCAATCCTCCGAGTGCACGTGAAATCAGGTGCCCAGGTAGGCCATATTGCAGAAGGGTATTGAGATTCTGCATGAGTTTCATGCGTTTCCTCCCGTGAGGGTATCTAAAATTCGGTGAAATGACTCAAGCCGACGCTTAGAAAGCTTACCGTTTTGAATAGCGTCGGTAACTGCACAACCTGGTTCCTGTTTATGTCTACAATCTCGAAAACGGCAATGGGTTGCGAACTCACGAATATCGATAAATCCATGCTCAACATCGGCCCGTGAGATTTGTTCTAGCCCAAAGTCACGAATCCCGGGCGAATCAATGATTGATCCGCCCCCTTTATATGAGTATAGCCTAGCGGTTGAGGTAGTGTGTCGACCCAGGCGGGTTTGTTGATGCAGGTAGCCAACACGGATCTTTTCAGCAGGTAAAAGCATTTGGATAAGGCTAGATTTACCAACTCCTGATTGGCCGATGAATACTGAGCTTTTGTCCATGAGATATTGAGATAGTTCATCAAGACCTCCTATTTGTTTAGTTGTCGCCTCTACCACCGTGTAACCGATGGCCCCATAGAGATTTTTAATAGCCATTAAGAAATTTCGATTGGCTTCTGATGGGTGAAGAAGGTCCACTTTGTTTATAACAATAATCGGAGGAATATTTGTAACCTCAGTAGCGACTAAATAACGATCTAGCATTTCGAGTTGCGGTTCCGGTTCTAATGCTGTGACGATAACTAGTTGATCAATATTGGCTGCCATCGCCTTTATGACACCGCGTGAGTCAGGTCGTTCGAGAACGTTGCGTCTAGGTTTATGTGCTGTCACTACTCCAGCATCTTCCGTCGCCTGAAATATGACCCGATCACCTGTGACGAGTGTGGACAGATTAGACCTGAGATGACAACGTATTGGATCCGTTATCGGTTGCCCGAGGCGGTTGACCGCGACAACCTCAACCTGCTTTCCGAAGCTGGCCACAATTCGGCCGGCTTGTTCTTGTCCGAGGCTACCTGAATCGATTAATTCTTCGACCTCCGCCTTATGTCTTGTTGCTCGGTCGAGACGCTCTTTTTGAATCTTCTCGATACGCCACGCTTGCTGGCGTGTGAGTTTTCGTTTGCTCATATTAGTTTAAAGCGGTGCGTGACTTCTATTGGATCGGACTCCATTATTACAGGCATTGAAAGGAGAAACTATGTCTGATCCCTACGGAGATGCGGAAGCAGCGCGATACGACAACCCTGTTGCTTCACGTAGGTGGATTTTAGAGTTGCTTGAAGAAATAGGTCGCCCTCTCGATTACGAAGAAATAGCAGTTCTGACAAATACTGACGAAATTAATCGGGAGGGGTTGATTGCAAGACTGTCAGCGATGTGTCGTGATGGTCAGGTGATTACTGACCGTATCGGTCGCTATGTATTAGTCGATAGAGCAGGTTTGGTCTCAGGTCGTGTTGTTGCACACAGAGACGGCTATGGTTTCTTTGAACCAGATGATGGTGGAAATAATCTCTATCTGCATGATCGCCAAATGCGAAAAGTTTTCCATGGGGATAGAGTTTTGGTTGCGATTATGCCTGCCTCGAAACACTCCAAGAATAAACGTGAGGCGCGAATTGTGGAGGTACTTGATCGAATACACCAGCGGCTAATTGGACGTCTGCGCGACCAAGAAGGAGTAAAATTTGTTACCCCAGAGGATGATCGTTTTCTGCATGAAATCTTGATTCCTGGGGACCAAATGCACGGCGCTAAAGTTGGGCAATTCGTGGTAGTGCAGGTTGATAGTTTTCCAGAATCAAATCGACAGCCTGTTGGGCACGTGGTTGATGTGGTTGGTAATGCCTCAGATCCGGGAATTGAGGTACAGGTCGCATTACGAACATATGATCTTCCGTATGAGTTTTCAGATGAAGCCATCTCGCAGGCAAAAGCATTTGGTGACGACATCGATCCTTCCATTACTACAACGCGTCTTGATTTGCGGAATCTACCGTTTGTAACTATTGATGGCGAGGATGCGAAGGACTTCGATGATGCGGTGTATGTTGCTCCTCGGGAGAAAAATGGGTGGACTCTTTGGGTCGCAATTGCTGACGTCGCTAATTATGTTGAAGAACAATCTCCATTAGACCGGACAGCGGTTGAGCGAGGAACTTCGGTTTACTTTCCCAGTCAAGTCATTCCTATGTTGCCGGAAACGCTATCTAACGGATTGTGTTCGTTGAATCCTCATGTGGATCGTTTGGCTTTGGCGGTTTGCCTTGAGATTACATCCACGGGACGAGTGATCAGAAATCGATTTCATGAGGTGGTGTTTCGGTCGCAACAAAGACTGACATACAACGAGGTTCAGGATGCCTTAGATGCGGTTTCAGCGCGCGATCATTCCTCAGGTTCCTTAAAGACAGCGATCCAAGCAACCAAACGGTTCAATTCTGAGGGGGTTGCTGAGAATGTTGCTAGCCTATTCTCGCTTTATAAGGTACTGCGGTCAGCCCGCGAGAACCGCGGTGCTCTCGACTTTGACTCTATCGAGCCAAACTTTAGTTTTGATGAGAAAGGCAAGATTACCGGAGTGGTTCCGCGGGAACGACTTGAAACGCACAAACTGATCGAAGAGTGTATGTTGGCAGCAAATGTTGCTGCGGCACGTTGCCTAAAGAAGTTTAAGCTCCCGACGCTTTATCGGATTCACGAGGGTCCAAGTGACGAACGACTGACTGCTCTACGTCAATTTCTTGGATCCATGGCCTTAGGTCTCGGTGGTGGCGAGAAACCAGAACCATCCGATTATCAAAATCTTTTAGAACAGGCTCAAGCACGCCCTGACTTTCCATTGATTCAAGCGATGATATTGAGGTCTATGCAGCAAGCGAAATATGCTCCAGATCCCGATATTGGTCATTTTGGGTTATCATACGATCATTACACACATTTCACATCGCCGATCCGTCGTTATCCAGACTTGATAGTACATCGATTGTTGAAACGTATTGTCCAGACAGGTGCGCAGGATGATCCGACACTCTTAGTTCGTGATGGGCTGCCGGATATACAACGTATGGTTGCATTGGGTGAGCATTGCTCGATGACAGAACGTCGTGCCGATGAGGCAAGCCGTGATGTCGGACAATGGCTAAAATGTCAGTTTATGCGAGAAAAACTGGGCGAGGAGTATCAGGGTACAATCACTGGTATTGCTGGCTTTGGCCTCTTCATTTTACTTGATGAATTGTTTGTGGAAGGCATGGTTCACGTGACGCAACTGCCTCCAGATTATTGGGTATTTAATGAACAACAACATACACTGATTGGCGAACGGACCCATCAATCATTTCGGCTCGCCGACAAGGTGCAGGTGAGAGTTGTGCGAGTCGATCTGGATGCTCGGCGCATAGATTTTGCGTTGGTGGGTATTGCTCCCGTCGGTCGGAACCAAAAGGCAAGTATTCGTTCGAATCTTAAAGCGGGTAAGATCAGAAGGAGAAGCGAGCGTAAAGACCGTACGAGAAAGGTGGGGAAGAAGCGCCGATGAATCAGAACCGACGGCGACAACTTAAAAATCAACAGATGTCCGGGCAAGTGGCAGTTTCTGGAGTTCATCCGGTTCGTATTGTTTTACAAAGGGGTCGAGCTACTGAGCTATGGATTCGAAAGGGGGCTAATGAACATCGTCTAAGAGAGATTAAATCGATTGCGCGCTCAGGTGGAGTTCCGGTGATTGATGTTGCTTCACAGGATTTCGATGATGCTGTCTCTGGCGATACCAATCATCAGAGTGTGATTGCTTTCGCCAAGCCGAGAGAGATAGAGCCGGAAAATGCGCTTGCGGTTCTTTTGGATGGTCTTGAAAGCCCTGTGATATTGGTCCTAGATGGAGTGACCGATCCACATAACTTTGGCGCTTGTCTGAGGTCTGCTGAAGCTTTTGGGGTGAGTTGTGTTGTTGTACCAAAAGATCACTCGGCGCCACTTAATCAGGCGGCCCGAAAGACATCCTCTGGCGCAAGTGAACTGATCCCTGTAGTAAGGGTGACAAATCTTGCACGCTGCTTAAGAGCGCTTCAACAAAATGGATTTTGGGTTATCGGAGCTGCAGGGGAGTCTCCCGTCAATATGTGTGAGGCGTTGAATCAAGGCCCACTTGCTTTGGTGATGGGGTCCGAAGATGGCGGCCTGCGGCGACTGACTCGTGAGGTGTGTGATGCCTTAGTATCGATCCCGATGCCTGGATGTATTGAAAGTTTAAATGTGAGTGTGGCGACTGGTGTGCTTTTATATGATCTTCAGAAAACTCGTGGTGTGCTTCGGTCATCGAATAGTTATCAGGAGCGGGTGTAATGCGCTGTCCGTTTTGTCAGGCGCTGGATACCAAAGTCATTGATTCGAGGCTACACGCAGAAGGATCTCAGATTCGTCGGCGTCGTGGTTGTCCAGATTGTGGACAGCGATTCTCGACTTATGAGACCGCAGAGCTCGTAATGCCACGAATTGTGAAGAGCAATGGGCACCGCGAGAATTTTGATGAAGATAAGCTAAGACGAGGATTAATTCGCGCGTTAGAGAAGCGACCCGTGAGTACTGTCCAGATTGATTCTTGCATCCAGCGGATTAAACGCCAGTTACAATCAGAGCCTGATAAAGAGGTTGAGTCGCGTCGGATTGGCGATCATGTCATGCGCGAATTAAAAGCGTTAGATCAAGTTGCTTACGTTCGCTTCGCCTCGGTTTACCGAAGTTTCAGCGATGTAACAGAATTTATCGGGGAGATCGAGAAATTGTCCGATGGCTAAATTTTCCGATCTCGAACGATTGGCAATGCGTCGGGCGCTCCTGTTGGCTGAGAAAGGCTTGTATACCACAGGTGAGAATCCACGTGTAGGTGCTTGTCTGGTAAAGGATGGGAATCTGATTGCGCAAGGATTCCATCGCGCTCCCGGCCGCCCGCATGCTGAGATTGAAGTAATCAAACAGACTGATGCAGGCCTAGTTAGAGAATCGACTTGTGTTGTGACTCTGGAGCCTTGTTCGCATGTCGGTAAGACCGGTCCCTGCGCAGAAGCCCTGATTGATGCGGGTATTGCTCGGGTAGTGATTGCGATGGAAGATCCGAATCCGCTAGTCGCAGGAAGGGGCCTTGCTAGATTGAGGGATGCAAATATCGATGTAGCGGTGGGGCTCTATTCAGAGGAAGCACGCTCTCTCAATCGAGGCTTTATTAAACGGATGATGTGTGGCCGACCTTATGTTTGGTTGAAGTCGGCCGCGAGTCTTGATGGCAAGGTAGCCATGCCCGACGGCGAGTCTAAGTGGATTACAGGATCGGATGCGCGTCGCGATGTGCAACGAATTCGTGCACGCTGCCAGGCAATTGTGACGGGTATCAACACGGTTCTTGCAGACGATCCGCAATTGACCGTTCGACATAACGAATCCGGTTTACTTATCCCAAAGGGCGTGTCGGCCGAACAGCCACTTAGAGTGATTCTAGACACCCAAGGACGGCTTCCGACATCTAATCGACTGTTGGATGCGGAGGGGCCGATTTTGTGGGTCACCGGAAGTCACTATCAGCACTCAATGTGTGCGAACGGACGAATTGAGCAGTGGGTGGCCCCACTTTGTGATGGCCGAATTGATCTCAAAGCACTACTTCTTGAGCTTGGGCGTCGTCAAATAAACGAGGTTTTATTTGAGGCTGGTGCAACTTTGCTCGGTAGCTTGATCGAAGGCCGATTGGTAGATCAAGGAGTTTTATATTACGCGCCAAAACTCCTTGGGCAGACAGCCCGATCCTTGTATGATATCGCCCCCACTCAATTGGCTGACGCGCCAGAAATTAGTATTCAGAGGATTTATGAAGTGGGCGGGGATTTTCGCTTAGACTGGACATTAGGGACGCGCGCATAATATGGCTCTGGCATCTATCGAAACGTTAATTGCAGATATTCGCGCAGGAAAGATGGTCATCCTCATGGATGATGAAGATCGCGAAAATGAAGGCGATATTGTCTTAGCAGGCACTCATTGCACACCTGAGCATATTAACTTTATGGCGAGGCACGCACGCGGACTGATTTGTCTCACGCTGACAGAGGCACGATGCCGCCAATTGGGGTTACCACCCATGGTGATTGATAATACCGAGCGTCATAAAACAGCTTTTACGGTTAGTATTGAAGCCGCTGAAGGTGTGACGACAGGAATTAGTGCTGCTGACCGGTCTCGGACCGTTCAGACTGCAGTGGCCGCAAATGCAAAACCCAGTGATTTAGCGCAACCCGGACATATTTTTCCAGTGCAGGCACGCCCAGGTGGCGTTTTGATGCGTGCAGGACACACCGAAGCTGGTTGCGATCTTGCACGTCTGGCAGGTCTTGAACCTGCAGCTGTTATTTGTGAAATCATGAATGATGATGGCTCGATGGCTCGACGGCCAGAGTTGGAGAAATTTGCTGAGCAGCATGGACTCTCGATTGGTACGATTGCAGATTTGATTCAGTACCGAGTAACCACTGAGACTACAATTAAGATGGTTCGCGAGGAACGAATCGAGACAGAATTCGGGCCGTTCCGACTGCAGATGTTCCAGGACCAGATTCTTGGTGGTACACATTTGTGCTTAATCAAAGGAAACCCATCGCGGGAACGTCCTTGTCTCGTTCGTGTACATGTGCCCGATACACTGCGTGATTTGGTTCAGGTGTCGTGGAAGGGACGAGGGAGCTGGCCCTTACCTCAGGCGCTGAAAGCGGTTGCGGAGTCCGGTGAGGGTATTGTTGTTATTCTAGAAAACCGCAGTGATGAGCCGATCGAAGAGCGGTTGGGGCAATATATTGGAGATACTTTGCCAAAACCAGGAACGCGTCTGGCGCCTTATTTAACTGTTGGTACAGGCTCGCAAATTTTGAAACATGCGAATATTGGTAAGATGCGTCTACTATCGACGCCAATGAAATTTAGCGCAATTTCAGGCTTCGATCTTGAAGTTGTGGAATATTTGGAATACGAGGGGTGAAGCGATGCAAGTGATTGACGGGAAATACACAGACGCTGACGGTCGTTACGCCATTATTGCGGGACGATTTAACCAGTTTGTTGTTGACTCCTTGGTTGAAGGGGCTATCGATGCACTGGTGCGGCACGGTGTGTCCGAAGATAACATCACAGTGGTTCGTGTGCCTGGTGCTTACGAGATTCCATTAGCTGCTCAAGCCTTAGCGGAAAAAGGTGATGTCGATGCGCTCATTGGCTTGGGTGCAGTGATTCGTGGGTCAACACCACATTTTGATTATGTTGCTGGCGAATCAGCATCTGGTCTTAGCAAAGTGCAACTAGATACTGGCGTACCTTGTGCATTTGGCGTTTTGACTGTAGACGATATCGAACAAGCAATTGAACGGGCCGGAACTAAGTCTGGTAATAAGGGGGCTGAGGCTGCAATGGTTGCAATTGAAATGGTCTCAGTTCTGAAAAAAATCAGTGAATGATAAAGAGCCCCTACAACCTTCCGCCTCGCAACGCCACCGTGCGCGGTCAGCGGTTGTTCAGGCGTTGTATCAGTGGGAACTCTCTGGCTATCCGATGACGCAAGTTGTGGCCACGTTTCGGGCCGACAACGATTTGAAACGAGCTGATACTGTATTTTTTCACGATGCGTTGATGGCCATTGATAAAAAGCACGATGAACTAGTAGCTTCCTTTAGGCTATACCTATCGCGTGAGTACGCGGAATTAACTCCAATTGAGCGCAATATTTTACTTCTTGGTGCCTACGAATTATCGGTGAGGATAGATATTCCCTATAAAGTCGTGATTTCTGAAGCGATCGCATTGAGTAAGAAATTTGGCGCCACCGATGGTCACAAATTTGTCAACGGCGTACTTGATCAACTCGCTTCCCAAACGCGTTCGATTGAGGTTCAAGAACACAAATCTCGTGAACGAGTTTGAATTAATTCAAAAGTACTTCAAGAAGGATCCGCTGGATCCATTTGTAGTTGTTGGTAACGGCGATGATGCTGCTGTGTTTGCCCCGCGTGACGATTCTGAGGGAGTGATTTCGGTTGACGCGGTAATTGCTGGACGTCATGTTCCAGATTTATGTCCTCCCGACGGGTTCGCCGCCCGATTGATAGGACGAGGTTTGAGTGATCTCGCTGCTATGGGTGCTACTCCTCGATACGTACTACTTTCCCTAAGCTTACCGGCACTTGAATCTGGTTGGGTGGATCGCTTTGCTAATCGTTTTCATCAGTTATGTGTTCGTTTTGGTGTCGATTTGATTGGCGGTGACACTACGAAGGGTCCGTTGAGTGCCCATCTGACTGTATTCGGCGATATTCCCAAGGGACAGGCTATTGGTCGCGATGGACTTAAAGCAGGTGACGATCTGTGGCTTTTTGGACCAGATTTAGGCGGAGCTCGTGCATATCTCGCTGTACTGAATCAGGGTGAGCAAGATCAAAAGACGTGGGCAGAACGCTACTGGCATCCCGAACCACAGATTGATAGTGGGGTTGCTTTGCGAGGTGTTGCAAATGCAATGATTGATATTTCAGATGGGTTATGTCAGGACCTTTTACATCTATTGGATCGAGCAACGAAAAGAACGGCAGTTAATTTGCAATCAAGGACATTGCCTTTGTGTGAAAATTTAGTGACGCGGTTTGGCCCAGATAAGGCTTTAGAGTATGCGCTGACCGGGGGCGATGACTATTGTCTATTGGCATCTATTCCACCAGGTTTGCAGGTTCCGCCGAGCGGAAAACGCATTGGGATGGTCGTCAAGCGTGAATCAGACCGGATTTTATTAGATGGGAAACCATTGCCTGCCTCTTGGCAATTGGGCTGGGATCACAATCTATGAACCGGGTGAAGTTCTGGATAGCTGTGGGTCTTGGAAGTGGCTTATCCCCCACAGCTCCGGGCACAACTGGAACAATCGGAATGTTACCTCTTTTGTTTTTCATTTGGGAAGGACCGCTCATTGTTTGGATCCTTGGTTTTTTTGTGCTCTGTGGGCTAGCGATTTGGAGTATTCCGGAAGGCGGTAGGCACTTGGGAGAGCCCGACCATGGGCAGATCGTTATCGATGAATGGGCCGGCATGTGCCTGGCTGCTTTTGGTATCAGATTTTTTACTGACCTGTCGGTCTGGATTGGACTTTGTTTCGGGTTCATTGGGTTTCGAATCTTTGATATTACAAAACCTGGAGTAGTCTCTTGGTGTGAGCGAAAAATTCCTGGTGCATGGGGTGTTTTGATGGATGACATCGCCGCAGGCGGATACGTTCTTATTCTTGCGCTGGTCTTTGGTATCATTAGCGCCTGATCAGGATAAGACCATGACCATCGAATATATAGATAACTGCCAACTCCCCACTCGATGGGGCACGTTCGACATGCACGGATTCAACGATACTGAATCTGGCAAGGAGCATATCGCACTGGTAATGGGTGACCCGAGTAATGAGCAACCTGTTTTGGCTCGGTTGCACTCTGAATGTTTGACCGGTGATGCTCTGTTTTCACAGCGTTGTGATTGTGGTGCTCAACTCGAGCATGCCATGGCTGCAGTGGCCGCTAAAGGCTCGGGGATTATTTGCTACCTGCGCCAAGAAGGACGAGGTATAGGCCTTCTCAACAAAATACGCGCGTACCATCTTCAAGATGAAGGTGCAGATACGGTTGAAGCAAATGAGGCTTTGGGGTTTGCGGCCGATCAGCGGGACTATTCGATAGTGGGGCCGATGCTAGAGCATTTCAGTATCAAAAAAGTTGAGTTACTAACGAACAATCCAAAGAAAGTTGAAGCACTTGAAAAGATGGGTATCTCTGTTGTGAAGCGCCATTCAATAGAAACAGGGCTTACCCCGCATAATCAAAATTATCTGAAAACAAAACTCAATCGTCTTGGCCATTTATTAAGCCAACCAGAAACTTTTAGCTGAGCCGCTTCTCAATCGCTTTTTTAATGCCCGCCGCATCTAGACCAACACGAGCGATCATGGCTTCAGGTTTTGCATGCGCTTCAAATCTGTCCGGTAAGCCGAGAGTCAGCAGATTGACGCTGAGACCTGCATCTACATAAAACTCTCCGACAGCTGATCCAGCACCACCCATCCGCTGATGTTCTTCGACAGTCACGATCAATTTGGCTCCGACAACCCGTCGTAATAGTTTCTCATCTAGGGGTTTGACCCAGCGCATATCGATTACAGTCGCATCTAAATGCTCGGCTACTGTAAGAGCTGCAAGCACCCTGGAACCAAATCCTAAAATCACGATGCCGGATTGACCTTCCCGGCGCATTTTTGATAGGCCTACATCAACCGTATTCAAGTCAACATCCGGCATCTCCCCTGGGCCTTGGCCACGCGGATAGCGCACCGCAGCAGGCCCTGAATGCTGATAACAACTAGTCAGAAGCAGACGACATTCTTTTTCACTTGATGGCGCTGCGATTATTATATTCGGGAGTGTTCGCAAAAAAGCATAATCATAGACGCCAGCGTGTGTGGGCCCGTCTTCGCCAACTAAACCTGCGCGGTCAATTGCGAAGGTTACATCTAGGCCTTGTACACAGACATCATGGACTACTTGATCATATGCGCGTTGCAGAAATGTTGAATAAATCGCGACAACAGGCTTTGAGTTTTGGGTCGCAAAACCTGCTCCCAAACACACGGCGTGTTGTTCAGCTATTGCAACGTCATAATATCTTTCAGGAAAACGTTTTGAAAATTCTATTAGATCAGATCCTTCGCGCATGGCAGGCGTTACTCCAACAAGACGTGAATCCTGTTCGGCCATATCACATAACCAACGCCCAAAAATATTAGAGTAAGTAGCCCTAGGAGTTGATTTAGAATTGGCCTTTACGTTGAGCTTACCAATCGCGTGGTACTTAATTGGATCATCTTCAGCAGGAACAAAACCACACCCTTTCTGGGTGACCACATGAAGAAATTGGGGACCAGAAAGATCTTTCATATTTTGGAGTGTATCGACAAGACCCGATAGATCATGCCCGTCAATTGGGCCTATGTAGTTAAAGCCAATTTCCTCAAATAGTGTTGCCGGGCTGACCATCCCTTTTAAATGTTCTTCTGTTTTTTTTGCAAATTGTGCTAGCGGTGGTAGGGGTTCTAACAATTTACGCGCCTCATCTCGACTTCTGGTATACGCTTTTGATGACAGGAGTTTTGCGAGATAGTTACGGACACCACCAACGTTTTTCGAGATTGACATGTCGTTATCGTTCAAAACCACGAGTATGTTGGCTTTTTCACTCGCTGCATGGTTGAGAGCCTCAAAGGCAAGACCAGCTGTTAGAGCACCGTCACCAATGACCGCAACATGCCGGCGACTGGATCGATTGAACCTGGCATCGAGCGCCATACCAAGAGCCGCACTGATTGATGTGCTCGAGTGGCCGACACCAAAGGTATCGTAAGGACTTTCTTTGCGATCTGGAAAGGCCGCCAGACCACCTTCTTTACGGATGGTTGATAACTTGTCACGTCGACCTGTCAAAATCTTATGTGGGTAAGCTTGATGTCCGACGTCCCAAACTAGTTGATCAAATGGAGTATCTAAACAAAAGTGCAGTGCCACTGTCAGTTCCACTACCCCGAGCCCCGCTCCAAAATGTCCTCCGGAAATACCTGCCGAATAAAGGAGGTACTCCCTTAATTCATCGGCCACTTTACGCAGTTGGTCCTGGGCAAGGGACCGCAAATCATGGGGCGAGTTAACGCTCCCCAGCATGGGAATGTCCGGACGTTTGTCTGGAATGGTATGAAAAAGTTTCATAGAAGCCATTAACTAGTGCGCTCCACACTTAACCGCGCCAACATTTCTAGAGTTTTAGTGTTTCCACTGACTCGCTCAAGGGCCGTATTGGCAATTTTCATCAATGCATATGCTTCTTTTTTACTTGCGGTAAGACCCAAAAGTCCTGGGAAAGTCGATTTTCCGAGAACTTGATCCCGTCCTTGAATTTTACCAAGTGTTTCAGTGGACGCTATCTGGTCCAATATATCGTCCTGAATTTGGAAGGCTAGCCCGATCGCCTCGCCAGCTTCTTTGAATGCTTCCCATTCAAGTTTGTTGGGGTTGCCGCAGACCGCACCCATCAGAATGCTAGCGGTAAAAAGAGCTCCTGTTTTTTTTGTGTGCATTATTTTGAGTTGATCAATCGATAGCACTTTACCTTCGGATTCCAGGTCCATCGTCTGGCCAAGTGCCATGCCTTTGAATCCGACAGCTTCACCGAGTAATCGTAATTGTTTGACACGTATCGCATCTGTTCGACTATCCTCTTTTCCAAGGATTGAGAAGGCGAGTGCCTGTAACGCATCCCCAGCGAGGATCGCAGTAGCCTCATCATAAGCAACGTGTGTAGTTGGGTGACCGCGTCGTAATGTATCGTCATCCATAGCCGGAAGGTCATCATGGATAAGCGAATAAGCATGGAGAAGCTCCACTGAGATTGCTGCAGCGTCAGCGGAATCAAGCGTCGCACCCACCGCATCTGCAGCGGCATAAACTAACGCAGGTCGCAACCGTTTGCCACCTCGGAGCACGCTATATCGAGCAGCATCAAGGAGATTTGATTCACCAAGATGGCTTCCTAGCGTTCGGTCTAGCACCTCGTCAATCCGAATCCGGATCTTTTCGAGCCAATCCTGATTCAATTCGATCAAGCCTCCGGGTCAAAAGGCGCTTCTTCGCCGGATTGTTTGATTTCGGTCACTTTTTGGGAGGCAGTATCCAGAATAGAATGACACTCTTTGGCGATCTTGACTCCCTGCTCGAAAGCCTCTAACGATTTATCCAAAGGCATTGAACCTTGTTCTATTTGTTGAACCAAGGCCTCGAGCTCAGCGAGTTTGGCCTCAAAAGACGCTGGTGTTTTCGTATTGGACATAGCTAGTCCTTGTTATGAAATCTAGGGCCGATCGAAAGCATAACTCTTCTGACCAAAGACCCATAGTTTAATGCTTCTTGGTAATTTGCGGTGCAGCAACTGAGTCCAAGCGCCTAATCGCGCTATTATAGCGCCACTCATAGATAACTTGTGCGGTCAGCACCCGTTGAACATAGTTTCGAGTCTCTGTGAAAGGGATCGAAGCAACCCAGACATCAAGTGGCATGGTTGAATCCGGAATCCATTTTTTGACTCTATGAGGCCCGGCATTGTACGCGGCTGTCGCTAAAGCAGGGTGTCCGAACTGATTGAGTTGTTTGGCCAGGTAATAACTACCGATACGAATGTTGGTAGAAGGGTTGATGAGTGTGCGATTACCTCTCCATTTCAAGTTTAAGTGTTTTGCGGTTTGTCGTCCTGTTCTCGGCATTACTTGCATCAATCCGAGCGCGCCAGCCGGACTGCGGATGTCATGCATGAAGAGACTTTCCGAGCGCATGAGCCCCGATAACCAAGATAAAGATATATCATGACGCCTTGCTGCGTTCCTCAACGGCTTTTCAAAAGCTAACGGGTATCTTAGTTCATAATCGTCTGTGAGGCCCGATTGGTGAGCCGTGACAGCAGACCTCGAGTGCCAATCCCAGCGATTAGCCAGAATCGCAGCTGCTTTTTGCTCTTCTTCGTTTAAACGTCCGATAACAAAGTCCCATTGTCGCCTTGCCATCACAGTAAGCCCTTCCTCAAATAACAAGCGTGCTACTGTTACATCGGTACGCCTATTAACATCAGAAACCAAGCTATTAGCTGGACGTCGAGATTTGGCACTCAAGTCGTAAGGTATGTTTAAGTAATCTGCCGCCAAAAATCCATACCAAGAATTTGATTGAGCAACCTTTCGAAAACCTTCCAAAGCGAGATCTGGGCTGCCAGTCATAGCCAGAGAACGCGATGTCCAGTAATTCCATTCGATTTCTTTTTGCTCTTCTGACGATAATCTGGATACGGCGTTAAGGACTTCGGGCCATTTCTGAAAATGGATGAAATAGCGAACACGCCAATGGTTTAAAATTGGGTGTGACGGTAGTTCCATTTTAAGGAGCGGGGAAGCTGCTGGATCGAGATTTATCGCAAGAGTGCGAGCAGCCCCGAGAATCGCCCTCTCGCGCACAGAATCTTGAATTTTTCGATCTTTGATCAATGATAGCAACTGGTCTGGATTACGCCTCGCCAATCGCGATGCAGCCATATCAACCCACTGAGGAAAATCGCTACCCTTTCTAGTTAAGAATTTCGCAGGGTGTCTCCGAGCCTGAACCCACGCATTAATATGTTTTTTTGCTGAGTGGTCGAGGGGTTTGGCGAGCCAGCGAGCTAGCCGCAGTTGACCGTTTTCCAACGCATTGTCAATTCGACGAAGTCGAGCTTCTTTAGTAATGAGTCCTTTTTTCCTGATGATAGAAAAAAGGGTATCGCAGGCTTTGGGCTGGCTTTTCCCGTGTGTCCAAAGACGAAGCGCCTCTCGTTCATCAGATTCAGTGTCTTGTTTCAAACGATACCGTGCTTCGAGCTTGTAGCAGTTTAATTCAACGTCGTCAGTCTGCCGGTAGAGAAATAAAAAGTCTTGATGCCAATTTGCGCGCCCTAAACGAAACAGTTTTCGCCAGCGAAGATTAGAGATGGCCGCGCTATCTGGGTTTTTCGCTATAAGTTTCTCGAGGTCGTGAGCTGAAATTGATCCGAGCCGTTTTTCTGTTGATTTTGCGATTAGTTCGGGAAAGAGGGGAGAGTCTTGCCATGCTCTTTTGACGGCTTTGCTGATCTTTCCAGAGCGCTCAACTGTCACCCAGGCCCTGCTGAAAGAGCCAGCGATAGCGCTCGTATTAATTCCGAGAGCCAGACAAAGCGCTACTAAGACAGCGTTCCTTGTGTAATTGATGCCTTGCACATGCACCTCTTCGCCCAAACACTAGCAGTGTGACGAAACCAAACGATGGTCGCAATGGGGAGAACAAACATGGCACAAATTCTTTTGACTGGAGCAACTGGATTTATCGGGGATGCGCTGTTGCCTGCACTCATTAATGATAGATATTCGTTGATTTGTTTAACTCGTGACCCTCGTAATGCATCGAAAAAATATCAATATTTGAATGCCTCGATCCGTTGGATCACCAATTTTGACCAATTGGAATCTATGCCTGAATACGTCATTAATCTGTCTGGTGAGGGGATCGCTGACTCGCGCTGGACTGACCATCGGAAGCAAATCTTACGCGCATCACGGATCGATATCACGAAGGCACTGGTAAACCGGTTGAATCGGTTAGATGGTGAGCCCTCTGTGGTGATTTCGGGGAGTGCTGTCGGATATTATGGGTTACGTGCAAGTGATGTAACAGAAACGGATTCGTCGGGCTCAGATTTTGCTGCGCAGTTGTGTGCCGATTGGGAAGCATCTATATCTGGATTAGAAAGTGATCAAACACAGATATATACGATACGAATAGGGGTCGTGCTCGGACGGCCCGGTGGATTTCTTGGAAGGCTCGAGATTCCGTTCAAGCTAGGAATTGGTGGACCTATGGGGCGGGGTGATCAAATGCTGTCTTGGATTCACCGAGATGATCTCGTTGCAATGATCCGATGGCTAATATCAACAACCCCAGAACCTGGACCATATAACGCAACAAGCCCCGAACCTGTGAGTAATCAGGAGTTTACGAAAGCCCTCGGTCGTGTGTTAAAGCGTCCAACTTTGGTACGAGTTCCCGCGGCTCCTATGCGCATGATCTTGGGTGAGCTAGCTGATTTATTGTTCAAAGGACAATCGGCGAGGCCGTACCGCGCAATCGACCAGGGGTTTCAGTTTAAATACCCGGATGTAAGCAGCGCTTTGATCGCTTTATTCCGGTGATACACGAGCAAGCGAGCCTTGCATGAGGATACGAACGCGCTGCCCCTTTTGGAACTGGTTGATTTCATCAACCTCCTGAACGATTGATAATATCTTTCCCGAATCCATCTTCACCGTGAGTTCAAGGCCTTGCACGCGTGTTGCTTTCTCTTCCACCACGCTCGCTGCTACTGCACCACCGATCGCTCCGAGTGTTGTAGCGATCTGCTGACCCTTGCCTTCCCCGACCGACGAGCCCGCAATCCCGCCAATGATGACCCCAGATAATTCTCCCCAGTCAGTGCGTTGACCCTCGATAATGACTGGCTTGGTACTTAGGACTGCACCAAATTCGACTTGCTGTATCTGGCGCGCCTCTGAGCGTGAGTAGCTACTGCCTTCTAATCCTGACACGCAGCCTGTTAAGCTGGAACAGACTAGGCTGATACTAAGAAATGTGCCGATCGAGCATTTCATTTTTACTCCTTGTTAGCGATTTGATCTTAGGATGTCATATAGTGTCACTGAAATGAGATTTAAATCTCTTACGCCACGATAATAGTGTGCTCGATGATCTACCCGAGGCCTCCCTTTAAATGAGTAAAAAAACGTTTGTCCTTGACACCAATGTACTTTTGCATGACCCGATAAGCGTATTTAACTTCCACGAACATGCTGTGGTTATTCCGATGACGGTTCTCGAAGAGTTGGATGATATTAAAGATCGAAAGAAGAATGTTGCTGCCGAGGCGCGGTCAGCGATTCGAATGATTGATGAAGTTCTTGGGCGATCGACATCTGAGGCGATTGCAAAAGGTGTTGAAATACCGATTGCGTTAAAGGGAGACAGCGGGACACAGTTAGGGACTTTGGCGATTCATCGCTCGCCATTGGCTGATGAGTCAGGGGGAAGACTTGACGATATCGAATCTAACGATAACCGAATAATCAACTGTGCGCTTGAAATTCAAAATGTTGACCGGTTGCAAGAAACTATCTTAGTCACAAAAGATATTAATATGCGTCTGAAAGCCTTAGGTGCTGGCTTGAACCGTGTCGAGGATTATCGCCGCGATCAGCTAGTTAGCGATGTTGACTTATTACCATCTGGATATCTTGAATTTGAGACTGAATTTTGGA